>JACCRL010000370.1 GCA_013813605.1 Gemmatimonadaceae bacterium | reverse complement strand
GATAGAGACATCGCGCTGTCTGTTGCCTGTCCAGGCGCCTCTGCGCTGAAACGCGTGCTGCCAGGGCGAGCGAATCAGCATGGCGCACGTTCGCAACCAATTCATGTCAGCGTGAAGGTCCGCGCCTTCCCCCGCGGTGCGGCCTTCTTGACGTCGACGAGCCCGCTTCCGATCTCGGACGAGCGCCGTGCGAGGGCGTGCTGCCCCCGCGGTTGCCTTGCTTCGCTTTCGCTCGGCTGCGATCCCCGGCGCGTTGACTGCGCATCTTGGCGAGCCGCTCCGTCAGCGGTATCTCGAGCGGTCCTGTTGCCTTCGCTGAATAATCGAAGTCGGGGAGAGTGACACGCGGCAGCCTCTTGCCGACCGCACGCTCGATCACGCGCACGTCGTTCTCCTCCGACGGCGCCACGAACGTGAATGCGTCGCCCGTGGTCTCGGCGCGAGCGGTGCGGCCGACGCGGTGAATGTAGTCTTCCGCGACCAGTGGCACATCGAAGTTCACGACGTGACCCAGTGCCGTGACGTCGATGCCGCGCGCGGCGATGTCGGTGGCGACGAGAACGCGATAGGTGCCCGACTTGAAGCCGGCGAGCGCTTCAGTCCGCTGACCCTGCGAGCGATTGCCGTGAATGCGGGCGGCGGAGATGCCGCGCTTGTCGAGAAACTCCCAGAGCCGGTTGGCGCGATGCTTCGTGCGCGTGAACACCAGCGCTTCATTCACCAGCTTGCGCTCGAGGAGTGCCAGGAGCAGCAGCGACTTGAGCTCCTGCGGAACAGGATACACCGCCTGCGTGATCCCGACGGCGGGCGCCGCCTTGCGCTCGAGATTGATCGTAGCTGGATTTTGCAGCATGCTGCGCGTGAGGTCGAGAATCGGCGCGGGCATCGTCGCGCTGAAGAAAAGCGTCTGCCGGCGCTTCGGCACGAAGCCAAGGATGCGCTTGATGTCGGGAAGGAATCCCATATCGAGCATGCGATCCGCTTCGTCGAGCACGAGGTGCTCGATGCGGTCGAGCTTCGCGTACGGCTGGCGCAGGTGATCGAGCAGCCGCCCGGGCGTCGCAATCAGGACATCGGCGCCGGTGCGGAAGGCGTGCTCCTGCGGTCCCATGCCGACGCCGCCGAAGATTGCCGCACCCGTGATCGCGGTGTGAACCGAAAGATCGTTGAGATCCTCGAGGATCTGCGCGGCCAGCTCGCGCGTGGGGGTGAGTACGAGTGCGCGCGTCGTTCCGCGCGGACGCTTGATCAACTGCTCGAGAATGGGGAGCAGGAAGGCGGCGGTTTTTCCGCTGCCCGTCATCGCGCATGCGAGCACGTCCCGTCCTTCCATCGCCGGTGGGATTGCGTCGGACTGAATTGGAGTCGGCCGCGCGAAGCCGAGCTCCTTGATTGCCTTGTTGAGGTCGGGGTGTAGCCTGAGAGAACCGAAGGGCACAGTGCTTACTGGAAAAAGAATTGGTGTCCGCGAAAGCTACTCGGTTTGGGCCTGATACTGCATCGTAGCGAAGGACTATTGCTGTCACGGGAAAGCGCAAACTCCTGTAAGCATTGGCTGATTCTGGGAGTGAAGAGAGAGGACGGACTTTGCAACTCTGGGCCGCCCGGGAGTCAGGTTCAGCAACAGTGCCGCTGTCATGAAAGCGCGAGATCACGTGGATCCGGCAGCATCGATCCAGATTCTCATGCACGAGTGGATGTGCATGTTCATCCAGCGATTCCCTGCATCTGCTCAGTTTCCGTTTGCGGCGAAAGGTCCGGCGCTGGGAAGGCGAAGGGTGAAGGTGGATCCGGTGCCGACCACGCTTTCCGCCGTCAGGTCGCCGCCCATCGCTCGTGCCAGGTCGCGGCTGATCGCCAGACCGAGTCCCGTCCCTTCGTGTGATGTGGTCAGCCGACGCTGGATCTGCACGAACGGCTCGAATACCTGCTCGAGACGCTCGGGGGGAATTCCGATCCCCGTGTCCTCGACCGCGATCTCAATGGCGGTGTTCTCCGTGCGGCAGCGAATTTTTATCGATCCACCCGCCGGAGTGAACTTGATCGCGTTAGAGAGCAGGTTGATGAGAATCTGCTCCAGCTTCTCCCCGTCGGCACGAACAGTTGGCTCGTCAGGGCATTCCTCGCGGGTGAAGCTGAGATTCTTCGTACGGAGCTGCGGAGCCACCAGTGGTTCCATCTCATCGATGGTCTGGCGAACTGACACATCACCGAGATTGTACTCAACCTTTCCTGCTTCGAGCTTGGCGAAGTTGAGCACATCGTTGATGAGCGAGAGCAGGTGGCGCTGACTGCGCTGAATGCGGCCGAGCGCTTCGCGCTGCTCGGGCGTCACCTCGCCATGGATGCCGATCTCCATCAGCTGTGCGTAGCCGGCGATGGCGTTGAGAGGTGTTCGCAGCTCGTGGCTCATCGTGGCCAGGAAATCACTCTTCGCCCGGTTGGCGCGCTCGGCTGCCTCGCGCGCGGCGTGCTCTCCCTCGACGTCGGTGTTGGTGCCGAACCAGCGTACCACGTTGTCTTCCGTATCGCCAACCGGTGAGACGCGGGTCAGGAAGGGGCGAAATCGCCCGTCCGCGCCGAGGAGAGGAAAAGTCATCTCGAACGATTTGCCGGTTGCAATCGAAGCCTGCCAGCGCTCGAGCACGCTGGGAAGGATTACCGGATCGTGTACTGACTGCCATCCCCACCCTTCCATGTCGGCGGGGGTCTTTCCGGTGTACTCGTACCAGCGCGAGTTGTACCAGTCGATATAGCCGTCGGCTTTTGCCGTCCACGCGAGGGTCGGGATGGCATCGAGCATGGTGCG
>JACCRL010000366.1 GCA_013813605.1 Gemmatimonadaceae bacterium | reverse complement strand
CCGTGATCCACGGCCTTGATGATGATCTCGTTGGCAAGCACGTCCAGCTTCTGCTGCAGCTCCCCTTGCACGTTCTCGAGCTCGGTCGCTCCCAGTATGTCAGCCAGCCCGGCGCTTCGCACCTTGTTGGCGATCATTTTCGCCGCGAGCGCGAGGTCATACAGCAGGCCGGAGAGCTCACCGGTTGCCTCCGGGTGCATCTTCTCCTGCTCGATGATGTAGCGCTCGATGGTGACGACCGAAGTCGCGGTATGCCTGACCACTAGGAATCCTTGCGGGAGTCGTCCCGTGCGATGCGCGCGGCCGAGTAGCGCCTGGCATCTTCTTCGTACGCGTTACGCTCGTACCCGTAACGGATGGACTGCCAGAGATAGCTGACAGGAAAAGTTTTTCGGTCCAGAAACTGGTGGACGTGACGGAGCTCGTGCAAGAGCAGCGCCGCATCCATCCGCGCCGAGGGCGACAAAAACACCGTTCGCCAGAGCGTGATGGCAGACACGCTGCTCATGCCGAGTGCCCACCCCCCGATGCGAACGGGCATGCCGCCGCGACGGTAAGTCGCCTCGGCAAGCTCCGGATACTGCTTCCTCACATCGGCGGGAAGCTCTACCCGTTCTCCGATCAGCGCGCGTATGACCTGGCGGGCAATCGCCATCTCTGTCCCTCGCTATCGATTTCGATGTCCTTCCCGTTCGTGCGGACGACAACCGTTCCAGATTGGTCGGTTCGCATGACGGCCGCGCCCGCGCGCATCAGATCCTCCATCACCTCGCGGCTGGGATGGCCATATCTGTTGCGGTCGCCAACAGATATCACGGCAACACGAGGTCTCACTGCGCGAATAAATGGCTTGCTCGTGCTGGTCGAGCTGCCGTGGTGCGCAACCTTGAGCACGTCTGCCATAAGCTCCTCCCCGTACCGCGCGACCAGCCAATCCTCTTCCTCTACCTCGGCGTCTCCAACAAGCAGAAAGCGCACCGCCCCGAAGCGTACCATTGCGATCGTGCTCGCGAGGTTGGGGTCGGTCAGACCCGCGGTCCAGGTGGAATCCGGCGCGAGAAAGCCAAAGTGCAGGCCGTCGATCCTGAGCGAGTCGCCGGGGTGGACGCGTGCCCAGCGAATCTGGCGTTCACCGGTCGCGTTGAGTGAAGCAATGTAGGCGTCCGACCCGCCGGCGAACCCCGCATCCCAGTACACGGGCGGTCGCAGCGCATCGAGAACGGTGCGTGCCCCGCCGACGTGGTCGGTGTGAGGGTGGGAAAGAATGAATGCGCGCAGTGCACCGCCGCGCCGTTGCAGATACGGGAGGACGGTAGAGCGGCCGGCGTCGCCTCCCTTCCATGCCGGGCCAGCGTCGACAAGAATCCAGTTTCCGCGATCCGTGCGCAGCAGGATTGCATCGCCCTGGCCCACGTCGAGGACGTGCATCTCGACCTCTCCACGGTGCAGCTTCAGATCCGGAACGACTACCATCGCCGCGACGGCGCCGGCGGCGACAAGGGCAGGCCCGGACGGGAAGCGGCTCACGCAGGCGACGATCACCGAGCCGGCCACCAGGCAAGCGAGAAGCGCGGTGAGCAAACCGGGCGCGACGCTCACCACGGCACCAGGCAGCGACGCACCAAAGCTGGCAATCGCGACGAACGCCTCGAGGAGCGGATGAACGGCGTCAGCGAAGAAGCGCCCCGCTCCGCCGAACGCGGACAATGCAAGCGCGAGAAAGAGCATCGGCTGCGCGACAGCGATCACGGGCCCAGCGACGAGATTGGCAAGCGGCGCGACAATACTGAGCCGGCCAAAGGTCCACGAGACGAGCGGCGCGGTGACGACGCATGCGGTGATCGAGATCAGGAGATCGCGTGCCACCCTTACCTTCCAGCCCGCGAGGCGCCCACCAGTCAGTCGCCGCGCCAACGTACCGCCGGCGATGAGCGCCGCCATTCCCAGCACGCTCAGCTGGTACCCCAGGTCGAGCATCGTGCGCGGATTGAACAGCGGCGCGAACGCGCCGAGGGCGAGCGATGCCCACGGTGAAGTGGGACGCTGCGCCAGTCGCGAGATCATTGCCGTCCCAAGCATTACTGCCGAGCGGAGCGCGGGAGCGGGCGCGCCGATCAGCGCGACGTACATGGCGGTTGCGAGCAGGGCCGCCGCCTGAGCTTCGCGGCGCGGCAATCGTGCGGCCTGGAAGAGCAGTTCCATCGCGGCAGCGATTATGGCGACGTGCAGTCCGGAAATGGAGAGCATGTGGACCAGCCCCGACGCCGCGAACGTGTCGCGGATGGCGGGAGGAATTTGCTTCTGGTCGGCGATCAGGAGGGCGCGCGCCAGCGGAGCGTCGTCGCGAAAGGTGCGGTCGATGCGTTCGGCGGCTTTGGCGCGCAGGCCGGCGAGACGGCCAGTCTCGGCAGGTTTGTCCCAGCGGCGGCCAGAGGGCTTCGGCGTGCCCGCCGCGATCACGATCCCCGTTAGCAGCAGGAGCCCGGACAGCGCGGTGTGCGGCCTGGCGCGGAGCAGACCCGCGGCGATGAGCACCGCGGCTACGCTGGCAGCTGGCCAGACAGCTCCATTGAATGCGGCGAGAAGACCGGTCGCGAAGGAGAGGTAGGCGAGTGAAACTAGCGGCGTGCGCGGGCCTGGTGTGGGGCCTCTAGTTTGTGTGGACTCCGATTCGTCGGCGTGGGCATCCCGTTGCCGGCGGAATCAAAGGCTTTGCGTGAGCCTGAACGCGCACAGCGGGCAGCTTTCATTTTTCGGTGGGTAGACGGCTTCCAACTGAGCCGGTGTCAGCTCGCAGCTAGGCGGAAATGGGTAAGGGCAGTCGCTCGGTCACCTGTCTTGCGAGGAACGTCGAACCCGTCGTGCCCGTGAGCTCAACCATCAGGTACTTCCCGATCAGCGACTGATCGCCGGGGAGCATCACCGTCTTGAAGTCTCTCGTCTTCGCCTGGAGCAGCCCGCCTCGCCGCGCGGGCTTCTCGACGAGCACCTCATACCGCTGGCCGAGCGCGCCGAAGTTACGCTCGCGACTGCCACTCCGAACCGTGGCGATGAGGCGGGCGAGGCGGTCGCTCGCCACTTCGTCGGCAACGCGATCGGATTCCGGAAAGCGCGTTGCGGGTGTGCCGTCGCGGGGCGAGAACTTGAAGGTGTAAGCGTCGTCGAAGCCGACTTCCTGCGCGGCGCTAAGCGTTTCGCTGAAGTCCTCCTCCGTCTCCCCGGGAAATCCAACGATGATGTCCGTCGTGAGCGCCAGACCGGGGATCGCGCGCCGCAGCTCGGCGACGCACTCCAGATACTTCTCGCGCGAATACCGCCGCAGCATCCGCCGGAGCGTGCGATCGGACCCCGACTGCATCGGCAAGTGCACGTGCTCGCAAACCGCCGGCGTTTCCGCCATCGCCCGAATCACTTCCGGCGAAAAGTCGTTCGGGTGGGGGCTCGTGAAGCGGAGACGCCGGATTCCCGGCACGGCCCCGACGGCGCGCAGCAGATCGGCGAAGCCGTGCCGTCCATCGAAGTATGAGTTCACCGTCTGCCCAAGTAGCACCACCTCCGACATGCCGGACTCCACGACCGCATGTACCTCCCGTATCACATCGGCAAGCTGCCTGCTCCGCTCCGGGCCGCGCGTCGTCGGGACGATGCAGTAGGTACAGCGGTAGTCGCAGCCGCGCTGAACCGGGATCCACGCCTTAACGCCCTCGAAGCGGCGCGGCCGGAAATCCTCGTAGTGCTCCTCCAGGTCAAACTCCGTCGCCGTCGTGCGCAATCCGGCACGGGCACTGTCGATAAGCTCGGGGAGCTCGCGGTATCCATCCGGTCCGATCACGAGGCTGACGTGTCGCGCACGCTCGAGAATCTGCGCGCCCAGACGCTGCGCCATGCAGCCGGTGACGCCGAGCACGGCGCCGCGCTTCATGCGGTTTTTCATCTCGCCAAGCCGGCCCATCACCCGCTGTTCCGCATGCTCGCGAATCGCACACGTGTTGATGAGGATGACGTCGGCCGTGTCCGGCTGCGGCACGGAGTCGTAACCGCATGCCGTCAGCTTGCCGAGCATGAGCTCGCTGTCGCTGACGTTCATCTGGCAACCGTAGGTTTCGATGTATACAGTCGAGCGCTGAGTGTCGGTCATCACGGGGTTGCGTAATCCTTTGCCGCTCCGGCAACCGCAACGGCCGCCAGCGAGTCGCCGGTGATCTCCAGCCGCGCGCGGAAGCGCTCGCCCCGGGCGGGGCGGGCGCCGGAGATTCCGACAGTAAGATAATCTTCCGTTATTCCCTTGCCCGCCATTCCGCCGGCGACAACTACCACATCCGCTGCGCCACCGTCGCGCCTCGCCATGTGAGCCTGCCGCTTCCTTGCCGCCAGCTCGCGCAGATCGCGGGCGCGTCCTGCGACGACGCTGCCGCTCAGCCTCCCGGAAAGACGTTCCGCCGCCGTGCCGGGTCGCACGGAAAACGGGAAGACGTGCAGCGAGGTGAAGGGCAGGTCGTTAACGAGAGCGAGGGTCGCGAGGTGATCATCCCGCGTCTCACCGGGAAAGCCGGCGATCACATCAGCGCCAAGGCCGAATACCGGCGCCCGCTTTGCGATCCGCTCGACTGCGGCGCGGTACGATGCTGCCGTATACCAGTGTCGCCCCATGCGCTTGAGCACGCGATCCGAGCCGGATTGCAGCGGCGCGTGGAGATAGGGAGCGAGCCGGCCCGGCGCGCCGGCGAAGAGTTCAACGAGCGAATCATCGACCTCGGTTGCCTCGAGCGAGCTGAGACGGAACCGGACGCCGGGCACTTCCGTCACCAGGCGCTCTACGAGCGCGCCAAGAGAGGACCCAATGTCAGCTCCGTACGAACCGATGTGCACACCGGTAAGCACGATCTCGGGATGCCGCTCGGCGAGAGACCGCGCCTCCTCGACGACCGCATCGGCCGCTCGCGAACGGTTCGCGCCCCGCGCAATCGTCGTCGCGCAGAAAGTGCAGTGCTCGGCGCAGCCGTCCTGAATCCGGAGCAGGCCACGCGCTCCCGTCTGCCGCACACTACCGCCCGGGAGCGGCCCCGGAATGCCGATTGAAAGCGCAAGTGCGTCCAGATCGGCGCCATCCACCAGTCCTTCGACCGACGGAAGTGCGGCGATTCGTCTGGAAACCGGACGGGGTCCGCCATCCACCAGCTCGAGCGCCGAGGCACAGCCCATCACGAAGCTTCTGAGCCGGGGATTCATACGCGCGCTCCGCCGCACGGACTGACGCAGGTCGGCTTCGGCGCCCGCGGTTACCGCGCAGCTGTTGAACACCGCGACGTCAGCTTCCGAAGCCGAGTCCGCCATCTCGCCCCCGCCGGCGAGAACCATGGACCTTACCGCTTCGCTGTCGTATTGATTGGCACGGCACCCGAACGTAGCGAGATAAACCTTCACCGCGCGTTGGCGAAGGCGGCCATCGCGCTCGATGGCGTCGGCCGTTCGGCCGGCTCGAGCGGCATTTCGACGAAGAACGAGCTCCCTTCTCCCTCAGTGCTGCGCAACCAGATGCGCCCCCCGTGACGCTCCACCACGAGCTTGCAGAACGTAAGCCCGAGACCCGAGCTGCGCGTACGCGCCGAGCGACCCATGTCGACCTGGCCGAACTTCCGGAAAATCAGGTCGTGATACTCCTCCGGAATTCCCGGCCCGTTGTCCGCAACGGTGAAAATGACGCCCTGCCCCGCCCTCTTCGCACTCAGCTCGATGTGGACCGGGCTCGAGGAATGCGTGACCGCGTTCTGGATCAGGTTGGAGAACACGCGCTTCATCAATCCCCTGTCGGCGCTGAAAACCGGCGCGTCGTCGGCGACTGAGGCGGACACCGTCGTTCCCTCCTGCTGGAAACGGTGCTGCCACTCGTGCAGCAGCTCCGCGAGTAGCGCGCCGGGAGCAATCAGCGCCGGCGAAAGCGAGATGTTCGCTTCCTCGATGCGCGCGACCTCGAGGATGTCGTCGATCAGGGCGAGGAGCTCTTCCGACTGCACCTCGGCATCGCCGATCGCTGCCTTCTGCGCATTGTTGACGGCGCCGAAGTCGCCTGTCGCCAGCATCTCGAGGGTCGCCAGCACGGAAGTGAGCGGCGTCTTGAGATCGTGCACGATCATCTTCATCAGGTCGTCCCGCACTTTCTCCAGCTCACGCAGCTTGCGCAGGCTGCTCTCGAGGGCGTCGGTCGCCGCCTTGAGCTTGAGCAGGCTCCGCACGCGCGCGCCGAGCACCAGGCGGTTGTGTGGCTTGGTGAGAAAGTCGTCGCCGCCTGCCTCGATCCCGCGCACGCGGTCGGTCGTTTCGTTGAGCGCCGTCACGAAGATCACCGGGATGCGCGCCGTGCGAGGGTCACGCTTGATGCGGCGGCAAACCTCGAACCCGGTGGTTCGGTCATCCACGTTCATGTCTCCCGCCGGCATCGACACGTCGAGAATGCAAAGATCGGGATTGTGCTCAAACGCCGCCGCTACCGCGCTCGGCCCATCGACTGCGGTTATCGTTTCGTAGCCAAGGCTGCTCAGCTGGTCCAGGAGCAGCTCGACGTTGGCAGGAATGTCGTCGGCGACGAGAATGACTTCTGGTTTTGAAGTCGTCCCGTCAGCCATCTCAGGGCGTGACCCGCAGGCCGAAGCTGAAGATGAACGCCCGCTCTCTGATGTCACCTCCGGACGAGCGCGTCAGGCGCTGCGCGGTGAAGTCGAAGTTTGCGCGGTCGCGCGAAAGCGGTACACCGAAGCCCCCCGTGAAACCGGTCTCCTTCACTTCCGCGCCATTGAGACCAAACGGCAGCGTGCGATAGCGTGCCCCGGCGCGCAGTGAGACGACGCGGGACATGAAGCGCGGACCAACGGCCTCCGCGCCGCCCCCGATGTCCCACCCGTCGAACGCTGTTACGCTCGATCCGCCGAACGACTTGAGCGAGCTCCAGTTGTCGCGCGCGATTCGCGCCGAAAGAATGGCGCCGGTCAGACCGTCGTAGCGGACCGCCGCCGCATAGTGGTCCGGAATCCCTCCCCTGCCGATGGTCGTGTCGGCAACCTTGGCGATGAGGTCGCCGCCCATCCGCGTCGAAAGAGAGACGCCCAGCAAACGCGAAGGCTGCCAAATGATGCCCGCGGAGCCGGCGAACCCGGCAAAGCTCACGTTGGACCGCTGATTGCTGCTGGTGAACTGCGAGCTGTCGGGAAGAAGCTCGTCGAGACTTATTCGATTGCTTCCGACCAGCGCATGCGCGCCAAAACCGAACCGTACGGACTGTCCGGGCGCATACCCGACCGCGACCCGGAGGTCGTTGATCGCGCCAAGGATTCGCGAGCGCTGGGTTACTTCGGTGATGTCGCCGTCGCCCCCGACGGGAAGCTGCCGAACCGACCGCGTCTCGGAAGAACGATCGAGGAACGTCGATGAGCTGAGACCCAGAGTCCACTGCGATGAGACAGGAAGCGTTGCGCCGACGACGGAAAAGCGCGCCGTCGTGGTCGAGGCCGACCTTCCGCCCACCGTCACTCTCCGGAACTCGGGATCGTACTGAAAAAAGATTGCCGCCGCTCCAACCGCCGCGAGAGAAGCGGGATTGACGGGACTGAGCGCGTCGAATTCGGCGATGCCGCCGCCGGTCGCCAGCGCGCGCGCACTAAGCTGTCCGGGCGGATATCCAAACCCCTGCAGACTGAGCGCGCCCTGGGCGCCGGCGCCGAATGGCGAGGAGGCAGCCAACGCGGCGATGAGGAGATGTCTGCGCATCATGGAAGACCCAGCGGCGCGCGCGGAGTGAAGCTGATTCTCAGCCGCGGACGGAGCCCGGCCTGTGCCTCCAGTGGAGAGAACCTGGCCTCGAGTGGAGAGTTGCCTTCAGCGAGAGTCCTGATCACGATTGCCCGCGGCGTGACCTCCGGCCTCTGTGAGCGCCAAAACGGAATGGCGCGCACGAGCTCGATCTGCTTCTCCCCCGAATCTCCCGCCCGAACCTTGAGCGTATCCAGAGCCCCGTCGCTGATCACCTGCGAAGCTCTGGCCGGATCAGTCACCACCGCGCCCGCAACAACGATCTGCGGGACGAGGAAGATCGTGTCGCCGGGGTCCAGCGATGTGTTCGCAATCTGGTTCAGGAGCAGCGTCGCGCGAACGACGGTGGAGGAATCGATGATCGACGAGGGAATGTTGAAGCGGATGTACGTGCGCCGCGCGGGCAGGCCCCCAATGTTGAGGGTATTCGTCTCGGCGGTCGACGGGCTGCGCAGCAGCACCGTATAGTCAGAGAGATTCATGGCGACGAAACTTTCGCCGACGGGGGTCCTGGAAAGGGGGCTGACAATGAGCGCCCGGAACGTTGTGTCCGGCGTTGGCCGGAATGAAAGCTGGGGTCCGGCTCCCGACTCTACCGCGAGAATGCGCACCTGGGCCGAACCGACCGCTCGCAGTCCGATACGAAGCCGCGCGCCGGCGCGAATTTTGGCGAGCACCACTTCGTTGGAGATGTTGTAACGAATGGAGTCTCTCAGGTCCGCGCGCGCGAACGACTGCGACGAGATAAAGCGGTCCGGGCGGAAGAGCGCGGCAATTGCCGCCGTGGAGGTGTCGTTGGCAACGGTGTCAACATCGAACGCCTCGATCGTCAGCGGCCCGCTGACCTTGAGCGACAACGTGTCGAGCCGAAGCCTCAGGTGAGCACTGTCCACCGAAAGGATCGTCCTGCCCGTATCGACGCTCGCGTTGAACTTGGTCGGCAGCGAATCGAACCGGATGACCACGCGGGTGTCGAGAGTGTCGCCACGGGACGCGAGCAGCAGCCCCGGCTCCGTCCCCAGCCCCGAAAGCGTAAGCACGGTAGTATCGAAGACGATCGCGTCGAGCGTGACATTCTGAATGTCGCCGCCCTGTGTCGGACACAGAATGGGGCAGGCGCCGTCTCCGCCGAGGTTCTCGGTACACGCGGCGGCGCCGATGAAGGCGGCGGCAAGCGAGCCAAGACGGAGCGAAGCAAGAGAAACCTTCAAACGTTCCTTCCACGTGAATTGTTCAGCACGAAGGCATTCGGCAACAGCTCGCTGAGGGACCACGACGCTTCCCCGCCACTTCGCGTGTAACTGACGACTCGAATGTCGGGCGCAAACTCGTTCAGCACCTGACGGCACGCGCCACAGGGCGGTGTCGGCGCGGTGTCCTCGGTCGCGATGGCAATCTCTTCGAACTCCGTGATTCCCTGTGAGACAGCGTAGGCCACGGCAAGGGTTTCCGCGCAGAGCGCGAGCCCGAACGCGGAGTTCTCCATGTTGCAGCCGGTGATCACCTTGCCGCCCCGTGTCCTGAGCGCGGCACCGACGCGGAAATTGGAGTACGGCGCGTACGCGTTCTCGAGCGCGGCAAGTGCCGCCTCCCGGAGGGAAGTTCCGTTCCCGGTCCCGACCGCCATCAGACTACCAGCTCGGAGAGAAAAGACTTTCCCCTGCCGCGGAATGAGAGCCCGAACCACTCCGCCACCGTCGCGCCAAGGTCGGAAAATGTCTCACGCTCGCCGAGGTTTCCGGGAACGACGCGCGGCCCGCTCACGAGGAGAGGAACGCACTCGCGCGAGTGATCGGTGGATGGTGTAGTCGGGTCGTTGCCGTGATCGGCCGTAATGAACAGCAGGTCGTCCTCTTTCAGCCGCGTTGTGAGGGAGGGCAGAGCCGCGTCGAACTCGCGCAATGCTCCATTGAAACCCGCAACGTCGTTGCGGTGCCCGTACATCTGGTCGAAATCTACTAGGTTGGCGAAGAGGAGCCCACTCTCTGCGTGAGAGAGCCAGTCCTTGATCTCGCGTATTCCCTCGGCGTTGGATACGGTGTGCTTCGCCGTAATTCCCCTGCCCGCGAAAAGATCGTCAACCTTCCCTACCCCGGCGCGGAGAATACGGTTCTTCTCGAGAGCGTCGAGCAATGTTTCCGAGGGCGGCGCGAGCGAGTAATCGCGCCGGTTGGGAGTTCGCGCGTATGCGCCAGGAACGCCGGCGAAGGGGCGCGCAATAACGCGCGACACATCGTGCGGCGGGCGCAACATCTCGCGTGCGATCGCGCAGGCGCGGTACAGCTCATCCAGCGGGACAGTCGCTTCGTGAGCGGCGATCTGAAAGACGCTGTCCGCAGACGTATAAACGATCCAGCTGCCGCTCTTCTGATGCTCCTCGCCAAAACGGTTGATAATGTCCGTGCCGCTGGCGACTTCGTTCGCGATCACACCCCGTCCTGTCGCTTTCGCAAAGCTGGAGATGACGGCGGCGGGGAAACCGCGCGGAAAGGTCGGGAACGCCCGCTCGAGATGCACGCCAGCGATTTCCCAGTGGCCGGTCGTGCTGTCCTTCCCGGCTGACGCGGGACGGAGCGAGCCCCATGCTCCCGCCGCATCGCCGCGCCGGCGCAGGCCCGGGATGTCGCGAATGTTGCCGAGCCCTCTCCGCTCGAGGTTGGGCAGCGATAGCCCGCCGAGCGCGCGTGCGAGGTTGCCGAGCGTATCGCTGCCGACGTCGCCGTACTCTGCGGCGTCCGGCGCTCCGCCGACACCAACGCCGTCGAGAATCAGTATCGCGGCGCGCTTCAAGTCGGCGCCTCCGCGTACACACGCTCGATGCGCGAGCGAAGCCCGGTCAGCAGCTCGTAGGGCGACATCTCGGCCCGACCGGCAACCTGCTCGACACTGAGCAACGCGCCGTCTGCGACACCGAGCAGTGTCGCAGTATCCCCGGTTCCGCATTCCACCGCCGTCACGTCGAGCATGATCATGTCCATTGTCACGCGCCCCGCCACCGGAACGGTGTGTCCGCGAACGATAGCGCTTCCCCGGCCGCTGAGCGCCCTCGGATACCCGTCAGCATAACCGGCGGCCAGTGTCGCGATGCGCATGTCACCGGAGGCGCGGAACGTCGCGTTGTAGCTGACCGTATCCCCGTCGCGGAGCTTCCGCACCTCCACAATGCGGGCGCGGAAATGCACGACCGGCTCCGGCTGGACGGCAGCCGATTGGCCGCTGCCGACGCCGTACAGGAAAATCCCCGGCCGCAGCAGATCCCACCTGCTCTTACCCGCGCGGGCGGAGGCGGCGCTGTTCTCCGTGTGCACGAGGATGTCGGGCTTGCCGATGTCTGCCAGCGCCGCCTCGAACCGCCGTTCCTGTTCCGCGACCGAGCCGTCGTCCAGCTCCGCGGAGTGAAAGTGCGTGAACGCACCCTCGGGCCGATGCGCCGCGACGAGGTCGCGGATGGTGCCTGCCTCACGCCACGGAATTCCTGCCCGGCTCATCCCCGTGTCGATCGCGAGATGCCACGGACCGCCGCCGGCGGCCGCCCACGCTTCAATTTCTGCGGCAAAGCCGAGCGTCGGCGTCAGTCGTGCCTGCCGCGCGCGCTCGAGCTCGAGTGGGAGGAGAGGGGTGAAA
>JACCRL010000396.1 GCA_013813605.1 Gemmatimonadaceae bacterium | reverse complement strand
GGTTGCAATCAGCGGGGAGTTCAACTTGCTCCCCATAGTCTCACTCGCCGCCTGCTGGCGCAATGCTTTTTTGCGGCTGGTGTCCATGTGTTTAGACCGCTCTGAGGCCTCTCAGGTCACCCTCGGGAGGCCGGCCAGATGGATAAACAGCAAAAGAGGGTCAGCCTTATCGGCCGACCCTCAGTTGCTGCTGTCCTGTGGTGCTGTTAGCGATTGCCGCAGGCAGTCATGACACGTCGAGCGTCGCCGGGCATGTAGATGGCGAGGGCACTGGCCTTCGCTGTCGCCGAGCTGGTGCCAAGCGCTTCGCCGAGCACCTTGATCGCGGTCTTCGACTGCTCGACCGGGTTGGTGATCACGGCGTTTGCGCCGACTTTTGCCGCGCCATTGCGGATCTGGGTCTGGAGCTGGTTGTCGGTGGTGAACACCGAATTGCCCTCAGCCTCGATCCACGCGAGCTCGTAGTAGTCGAACGGAGCTTCGGAGCGGTTCGAATAAACGGCGATCGCGTTTGCGCAGGTGGGCGCGCGGTCGATGCGCGGGTTCACATCCGTGGTGGTCTTTCTCACTCCGGCGCATGCCGAAACGGCGACAACCGCGATTGCGATCGGAATCATTCTAAGTGCTGATGCTTTCATCTTTTGATCTCCCTTCAACTTGGGGTGGGTTGCCTGTTTGAGTGACCGGACAGCGACCTTCAATTGCAAGGCTGGGGCCGCAGTTGAGCTTAACAGTGATACTTATGCGCGTTCCGAGCCACTTGAGCGCCTAAGCCCTCAACTAAAGTCATAACAGACCTGCAGTCCCCTTGTGGGGAGGTTGCCGAGGACTTTCTCCACCATGCCCCAACGACGCGAAACGGGCGCTTCCTCTCGGGAGCGCCCGCATCGTTGTAAACCTTGCCTATTGAACCAGCTCCCGAGGAGGGACTCGAACCCCCGACAGGGTGATTAACAGTCACCTGCTCTACCACCTGAGCTACTCGGGATCAGCTTCGCAAACTATCGGATCGGCGACCCGGAATCAACCGACCGGAGGCTCCCCCGTCCCGTTCATTCCCGCGCCGGCGAGCCATGCTATGTTGACGAATGCCAAATAACAAAGGAACGGCGCGTCACACCGTGCTCATCACCGGCGGCTCCGGCGGCATCGGGCTCGAGCTGGCCAAGGTTTTCGCCCGGCACGGGCACGACCTGGTGCTGGTGGCGCGCAATCGCGACACCCTCGAGGCCGCGGCGGGAGTGATCGAAGGCAAGTTCGCGATCACCGCTCACGTGTACGCGTCAGACCTCACGCGGCCCGAATCGCCCGACGAGATCTTCGACTTCCTGCACAACGAGCAGATACCAATCGAGATCCTCGTCAACAACGCCGGCTTCGGACTGGGCGGCGAGTTCGCCGACACCGACGTGGAGCGCGAGCTCGACATGATCCAGGTCAACATCACCGCCCTCACGCACCTCACCAAGCTCTTTCTCCCGCCGATGATCAAGCGTCGGTCCGGAAAGATTCTCAACGTCGCATCGACTGCTGCGTTCCAGGCCGGGCCGCTGATGGCCGTGTATTACGCGACCAAGGCTTACGTCGTGAGCTTCTCGGAAGCGATCGCCGAAGAGCTGCGCGATACCGGCGTCACCGTGTCCGCACTCTGCCCGGGCCCGACAAAGACGGGATTCGCGGACGCCGCGGAAATGGGAAACTCGCGACTCTTTACAGCATTCGGAGTTGCCGACGCAGCTGATGTTGCGGAATACGGTTACGAATCGCTGATGCGCGGGAAGCGCCTCGCCATTCACGGCCTGCGCAACAAGATCGTCGCCCAGTCGAACCGCTTCGCTCCGCGAGCCTTGTCAGCGAGGCTGGCCCGCATGGCCCAGGAGAGCCGGTAGGAGCGGACTTCTTTCCGCCAATATGAGAGCTCAATAGCCATCAGCTGACCGGGCTTTCGGCTCCCTGCATTGGTCCGCCAGATAGCAAAAGAAACGAAGCGATCTTTCTCCTACAAAGCCAACTGAGCGGGGAACGGCGACGGCTCGCTCACCATGCTCAGCACGCGCGGCGCCGGTGGCGCGACCTTTCTCTCGAGCAGCGGCGCCAGCCAGCGCCCGGTGTGCGAATCCTCGGCGAGCACAATTTCTTCAGGCCGCCCCATCGCGACGACGAGCCCGCCGCCGATTCCGCCCTCCGGTCCGAGATCTATCACCCAGTCGGCGAGCTTGATCACGTCGAGGTTGTGCTCGATGAGCACGAGCGTGTGTCCCTGCTCGAGCAGCCGGTCGAACACCTTGGCGAGCTTCCTGATGTCCTCGAGG
>JACCRL010000339.1 GCA_013813605.1 Gemmatimonadaceae bacterium | reverse complement strand
CATGACGGCGGCGGCGTCGCCGGGCGCCGTTATCGCCACCATACCTACACCCATGTTGAAAGTTCGGAACATCTCATCCCGCTCCACCTTGCCAGAATCGGCGAGTATCTCAAAAATGCCCGGTACTTTCCAGCTGCCTCTGTCGACAATTGCGTCGAGCGACCCCGGCAGTACTCTGTCCAGATTTCCCGGCAGGCCGCCTCCGGTGATGTGCGCCATCGCGTGGACGCGGTCGAGCACTCCACCGAGCGCCGGCAGATAGGACCGGTGCTCGGCGAGCAGGACGTCAGCAACCGTCCCGTCCTCCCCCGGGAACCGGTCGCGAACGCCGAGCTTTAACCGCTCGGCGACGATCTTCCTGGCGAGCGAATATCCGTTCGTATGAAGCCCCGCGCTTGGCAGCCCGATCAGGACATCGTCGGGCCGTACCCGTGACGCTCCAAGAACGGCTTCCTCCTCTACATATCCGACGATGAAGCCCGCCAGGTCGTAATCGGGAGGAGTGTAGACACCTGGCATCTCGGCGGTTTCGCCCCCAATGAGGGAGCAGCCGTTCTCGCGGCACCCCGTCGCAATCCCGGAAACGACCGACTCGAGCACGACGGGATCGAGTTGCCCGAAGGCGACATAATCGAGAAAGAAGAGCGGTCGCGCGCCCTGAACCAGGATGTCGTTGACACAATGGTTGACGAGGTCGCGACCGACGGTGTCGTGGCGACGCGCCTCAATTGCAACCTTCACCTTCGTGCCCACCCCGTCAGCGCTCGCGACGAGAACCGGCTTGCGCAGTCCGGTCGGCATCCGAAACATTCCGCCGAAGCCGCCGAAGGCACCGACTGCCCCGGCGGTAAAGGTGGACTCGACAAGCTTCTTTATTCTTTTCTTGGCATCGTCCGACGCATCGAGGTTGACACCGGCGCTTCCGTAATGGAGCGCGTCCTCGCTCACGCCGGAATTTCCTCTTCAAAAGTGACCAGCTTTCGCATTTCCTTGACGCGCTGATCGATTTCCGCGCGGGTGAGGGTCATCAGCCGCTCGATGGAGAACTTCTCCACGGCGAACGACCCCATCACCGAGCCCATGACCACCGCGCGACGCATGTTGGCCTCGCTCAGGTCACCGGTCGCGGCGAGATAGCCGATGAAACCGCCGGCGAACGAGTCACCTGCGCCGGTGGGGTCGAAAACGGACTCCAGCGGAAAGGCGGGCGCGAAAAAAATTGTTTTCTCGGTGAACATGAAGGCGCCGTGCTCCCCCTTCTTGATGATCACGTGGCGCGGCCCGCGCGCCATTATCCACTGCGCCGCCTGCACGACGTTCGCCTTCTCGGTGAGCTGCCGCGCCTCGGCGTCGTTGAGCGTCATCAGGTCGACGTGCCCGAGCAGCTCGATGATGTCAGGCCGCCGGCTCTGGATCCAGAAGTTCATCGTGTCGCACGCGACGAGCTTCGGCTTTTTCACCTGTCGCAGCACGTCGAGCTGGAGCCGCGGGTCGATGTTGGCGAGAAAAACGTAAGGGCACGAGCGCAGCTTCTCCGGGATCTTTGGACTGAAGTGCGAGAAAACCCCAAGCCGTGTCTCGAGTGTCTCGGCGGAATTCAGGTCGTGCCTGTAGCGGCCCCGCCAGCGGAACGACTCGCCCTCGGCGTGTTCAAGACCGCTGAAATCCACGCCGCGCTTCTTCAGTGGCTCGAGTTTCTCCGTCGGGTAATCCGAACCGACGACGCCGACGACGCTCACCTTCGTGAGGTGGCTCGCCGACGCGGCGAAAAACGTGGCCGAACCGCCCAGCACATCATCAGCTTTCCCGAACGGTGTCTCGACCGAATCCAGCGCAACGGAGCCAACGACCAGTACAGACATGTCTTTCAGCGTTGAGGTGAGTGGAAGCCTGCGAATGCTAACCGAACATGCGAGCGGAGCAAATCACATCCGCTCGGGCGTGGTGATGCCAAGGATGCGGAGCCCGTTGCGGATGACGATCTGCGCGCCGCGCGCGAGGGCGAGGCGGGCGCGGGTCACCGACTCCTCCTGTTCGAGCACGTGATGCTTGTGATACCAGAGATGAGCGAGCCGCGCGGTCTCGAGCAGGTAGCTCGCAATTCGGTGGGGCTCCAGCGAGGCCGCCGCCGATTCGACAAGCTCGGGAAAATCGCCGAGGGCCTTGAGCAGTTCCTGCTCTTCCTGCTCGCGGAGTACGTCCAGTGCGACACCGTTCAGTGAAAAGCTCTCGCGATCAATCTCGCCGACGCGAAAAATTCCGCACATCCGCGCGTGAGCCATCTGGACGTAGTAAACCGGATTATCCTCCGACTGTGACGCGGCCAGATCGACATTGAAGACGAGCTGAGAATCGCTTTTCCGCATCAGGAAGAAGTAGCGGACGGCATCGCGGCCGACTTCGTTGATCAGGTCGCGCACCGTGACATAGCTGCCCGCGCGCTTGGAAATCTTCACTTCCTCGCCGCTCTTCATGACCGTCACCATCTGGTGCAGCACATACTCCGGGTAGTCCGGCGCGGCGCCCATTTCGAGGGCCTGCAGTCCGGCCCGTACGCGTGTGACAGTGCTGTGGTGATCGGCGCCCTGGACATCGATTGCTCGACGGTAGCCGCGCTTCCACTTCGTCAGGTGGTACGCAACGTCGGGAACGAAGTACGTATAGGTACCGTCGCCTTTTCGCATCACGCGGTCCTTGTCGTCGCCGAATGCGGTCGTGCGCAACCAGAGCGCCCCTTCGTGCTCGTACGTCATTCCGGAATTCGAGAGAGCGGTGACTGTCTCGTCGACCAGCCCATCGGTGTACAGCGACGACTCGAGAAAATAGTTGTCGAACCGCACGCCAAACGCCTGCAGGTCGAGGTCCTGCTCCTTGCGGAGCGCCCGCACCGCGAACTCGCGCACCGTGAGACCGTCGCTGCTCTTCACGTACTGCTCGGCAATCTCCCTGATGTACTCGCCGTGGTAGCCGCCCTCGGGAATCGCCGCTTCCTCGCCACGAATCCCGCCGCGGCGCGCTTCGACGCTGGCGGCGAGATTCTCGATCTGCACGCCGGCGTCGTTGTAGTAGAACTCACGCGTCACCTTCCACCCGGTGAACTCGAGCAGCGTTGAAATCGCGTCGCCGAGGGCGGCCTGGCGACCGTGTCCGACGTGAAGCGGACCGGTGGGATTGGCGGAGACGAACTCAACGTTGACGGGCCGGCCCTGCCCCACATCGCTGGCGCCGTACTCCTCATCCTGCTCGATGATCGCCTCGAGTGCGCCGGCAACAAAGGCCGGATCGAGCCAGAAGTTCATGAACCCCGGCCCCGCGATGTCGATCTTCGCGACGCCCGCGCCGGCAAGGTTCATCGAGTCACGAAGCAGGTCGGCGATCTCGCGAGGCTTTTTTCCGAGCGGCCGCGCGAGTACCATCGGAAGGTTGGTCGCCCAGTCGCCGTGAGCCGTATCGCGCGGGCGCTCGATGACCGGATCAGTGCCCTC
>JACCRL010000337.1 GCA_013813605.1 Gemmatimonadaceae bacterium | reverse complement strand
GTGGTAGACCCCCCAGCCCAGCGCGAGCGCTACGAGCGACTCGAGCCCGAGCAGAGCGGGGAGCATTGAGGCCGAGTGGCTGGGCACGGCTCGCAGCTGAGATTCGCTTTGCTCTGCGATCTCATCGATTCCCGGAGATTTCACTGCCCACTCCCGCCAGCGCCGCGTCTCGGCAACCTGGCGCAGCGCGGCGATAGACTGCGTGCTGCGTCGCGTGAATTCGCTGCCGGCTGCTCGCTGCACGCGACCGACCCCGCCCGGCGACGCCGCCACAAGCACGAAAGCCGCGCCCGCGGCAAGAGCTACCGATGCGAGTGCGCGTACGAAGAAGGGCAGGGCCGAGCTCCAGAGGCTGAGCAGTCCGAAGCTCCCCGCCAGCAGCAGCGCCCAGCCACGTGCCAGGCCGTCGTATGGTGTTCCCGCCGCCCCCGCATGCTGCATGAGGATCCACCCGGCGAGCAGCGACCAAACGATTGCCAGCACCGGACGGCCGCCGAGCCGCCATCCGAGAATGGTGCAGACGGCAATCACCGGCACCAGCAGCAGAAGTGTTTGTTCTATCGGAATGATGGAGCGGAAAATCGGAACGACAGGCAGCAGCAGGTAGCCCGCCAAAGCGAAGCCGACCTGCCGCCACGATCCGGGAGGACGTTCCCCCGTGGTCGCCACCGCCTCCGTCAAGCGTTAGCCCTGGTGTCCGCGAATGTAAGGAATCAGCGCCAGGAAACGTGCGCGCTTGATCGCGGTCGAAAGCTGGCGCTGGTGACGAGCGCAGGAGCCGCTCAGGCGGCTGGGAAGAATCTTCCCCTGATCGGTTATAAAGCGGCCGAGCGTGCGGTCGTCCTTGTAATCGACCCAGCGAACGCGGCTCTCACAGAATGGGCAGCTCTTTTGCGGTCTTCTCATGATTTAATCCTCGTCGTCGTCATCGTCGTCACGGCGCGTCGCCGCGGCCAGCTCTTCCTCGGACTGCGGCGGAGCGCCAAGCTCGTGCTCGTGCAGCGTGATGAGGTAGCGAACGACACCTTCGTCGAGCTTGAGGGCGCGCTCGAACTCGGGAAGTTTGGTGGGGTCAGCGGCGAAGTGGGAAACGACGTAGTAGCCGTTTTCGCGGGGGCCGATGGAGTACGCGAGCTGACGGCGTCCCCAATGTGCGACCTCCGGCTTCTCGCTGGTGGCGAGCATTCCGTGGTAGCGGTCGATCTTTTCGGAAATGGCGGAGTCTTCGAGCGTGGAGTCGAAGATGTACACCGCCTCATATGCGCGAGGCATGCTGGCAATCCTCCCTGTGGTCGTGAGCCGCCCCCCAACTGGTTGCCGAAGTGGGAGGAAGGTGTGAAGGCCGGGTGGCCGTTGTGAGAGCGAAAGCTAAACCGTTGGTACTGAAAAGGCTACGGTCGGTGGCAGCTAGACATTGAAGCGAAAGAGAAGCACGTCCCCATCCTGCACGACATACTCTTTGCCCTCGGACCGCACGACGCCCTTCTCACGCGCGCCCTTCCACCCGCCGTTTCCGACGAATGCGTCGTAGCCGACGGTCTCGGCGCGGATGAACCCTCGCTCGAAATCGGTGTGAATCACTGCCGCCGCCTTTGGCGCGGTGTCGCCGTGATGTATCGTCCAGGCGCGAACTTCCTGCTCACCGGCAGTGAAGTACGTCTCGAGCCCGAGCAGGTGGTAGCCGGCGCGGATCAGCCGGTCGAGGCCGGCTGACTCCAGACCCAGCGACGAAAGAAATTCCGCCCTGTCTTCCGGCGGCAGCTCGGACAGCTCGGCTTCGATCCTGGCGGAGAAGGGAACGACCTCCGCCTGCTCTCCGCTCGCCTCGACTGCCATGCGAAGAGCCTTCAGGTGCGGACCTTCGTCGCCGGAGAGCTCGGTATCGCTCACGTTCGCCGCGTAAAGCACCGGCTTCACTGTCATGAGAGTGAGCGGCGCCAGCGCGGCGCGCTCCGCAGGTGTGAGCTTCGCCTCCCACAGTCCCTTTCCGTCGCGCAGGAAAGTGTGCGCTTTCTCGAGGGCTGGGAGCTCGGCAAGCGCTTCCTTGTCTCCGGTCTTCGCGGTGCGCTTCGTCTTGTCGAGCCGCTTCTCGAGCGTAGCGAGGTCGGACAGCGCGAGCTCGAATTCGATCACTTCGCGGTCGCGAACCGGATCGACGGCGCCCATCACGTGCGTCACGTCCTCGTCCTCGAAGCAGCGGACGACGTGAACGATCGCGTCCGTCTCGCGGATGTTCGAGAGAAACTTGTTACCAAGCCCCTCGCCCTCCGCCGCGCCCTTGACCAGGCCGGCGATGTCGACAAACTGCACCACCGCCGGCACCGTGCGTTTCGGCTGCACGATGTCCGACAATTTCGACAGCCGCGGATCGGGTACCTCGACCATCCCGACGTTAGGCTCGACCGTGCAAAACGGATAGTTGGCGGCCTCCGCCTTGGCGGCGGTGAGCGCGTTGAACAGCGTGGACTTGCCAACGTTCGGCAGCCCGACGATTCCGAGTTTAAGCATCTATGAATTAAAAAAGTTGCGCGCGGTTAGTCCGGCGCGCGGTTGTGCAGGTTCATTGCCTTCTCGATTCCTTCCGTGAGCCACGATTGCGTGGCTTCGGCGAGCGATGGGATGATCGAGATGACATCCTCCCTCTCGTCCCCCGCGAACGGTGCGAGCACGAAGTCGGCGAGATCACCGTAGATCCCCTTCCGCTCTTCGCTGGGTCCGACGCCGATGCGCAGCCGCGAGTATTCCTGCGTCCCGAGCGCGTGCTCGACGCTCTTCAGGCCGTTGTGCCCGCCCGCGCTCCCCCGCGACCGCAGACGGAAACGCCCGACCGGAAGCTGTACTTCATCCACGACGACAAGCAGGTCCTTCGCCGCGCTCCAGAATGGATTGCGCACGTAATTCTTCAGCACCTGTCCACTGAGATTCATGTACGTCTGCGGCTTGACGAGACGCACCCTGGTTCCCGCCACCTCGTTCGCCGCCACGTGCGCCTCTCCGGAACGCTTCCACCCATCGAAATGCCAAACGTCGGCGAGGTGGTCTATCAACCACCAGCCGACGTTGTGGCGCGTCGCTTCGTACTGGCGGCCCGGGTTACCCAGGCCGAGAATGACCTTCAAGGATCATCCAGCCGTTACTTCTTCGGCTCCTCGCCCTCTTCCTCATCACCCTTCGCCTTGCGAATGACTTCGGGTTCGCCGACTGCGCCAGCCTCGCCCTCGACAGCCTCAGGTGCGGCGGCAGCTTCGATCGCGGCGCGCGGAGCAGCAAGGACGCAGACCGACGTTTCCGGGTCGTCCATGATCGTGACGCCGTCCGGAACGCGAACATCGCTCACGTGCATCGAGTCGCCGATGATCATGTGGCTGACATCGACTTCGACGTGGTTCGGGATGTCCGAGGGATCAACTTCGATCTCCAGCTCGCGCAGCGTCTGATCCATCACACCGCCCTCGAGGCGAACGCCCTCAGGTACTCCCATCAGCACGATCGGAATGCTGACCGTCACCTTTTCCCCGGCAACGAGCTCCTGGAAGTCAACGTGCAGGATCTGGCGCTTGAAGGGGTGGCGCTGAATTTCGCGGATAAGCGTCTTCGACACCGCTCCGCCGAGCTTTACTTCGATGACCGTGCTCTCGGCGGCGATGTGCTCGAGCAGCTTGTCGAGATCCCGCGCGTTGAGCGACAGCGACTGCGGCTCGCGGCCGTGGCCGTAGATTATCGCGGGAATCTCGCCGCGGCTGCGCAGCTTGCGCGCGGCGCCCTTGCCGGCGGTGTCCCGAATGTTGGCGTCAAGATTTGCGGTTGCCATGCTGATCAATCCCTATT
>JACCRL010000302.1 GCA_013813605.1 Gemmatimonadaceae bacterium | reverse complement strand
AGCCTGACGATGGCGGCAAGAACCGCGTAAGTGCCGAGGATTTCTCCGAAGCGGACCATCACCTGCAGGTCTGCCGCCGGGAGATTGCCATCGAGTGCATCCACTAACAGGGGTGTCACGATCCATTCGTGGCGCCTGAGCCCGTGCATCTGCTGGAGACGTACCGTCGGCGGGAGGCGGGGCAGGCGTCGCACCATTTCTACGACGAGGGCGCGCTCTGCGTGACGGCCAACGGCGGCGGTGGCTGCGGCGGCAACGGCGGGATGCGGATCGGTTACAAGCTTTGCGAGGATCGGCTGATCCCGTGAGCTGCAAACCATCACGAGCAGCCGCGCCGCTTCCATCCGCTTCCACCAGTGGCGCGAAGTTCCCTGTTCGAGCGTCTCATCCACCCACGAATCCTGCCTCACCCGGAGCGCCAGATCACTCATCTGTTCTTCCCCGAGCATCGATCCGCCCATTACCTGAATTTGCCGCGCAGCGACGGCAGGCGGAAGCTTCGCCAGGGCCGCTGCGAGTGGTTCGCTGCTCCCGCCATGAATCAGGAATGCCTGCAGCGGCTCGCGGAGCAGGTCCATCGCGTGAGCTTCCGCCTCGTCGTGGTGGCGGCTCCGACCCTGCGTCGCGAGAACCCACCACACGACGCCGATGATGAGCAGCAACTGAAACGCGACGATCGTAAGTACGACTGTGGTCGAAATCATTTCCTGCGCGAGCGAAGATTCAGCCACACCTGAACTTTCGCAAGGAGAACAGGTATGCTCACCGGCTTCACCATGTAGTCGAGCGCGCCCGCCGTATACGCCCTGATCTGGTCGGCGTCGCCGCCTCGTGCACTCAGGAATGCGAAGATGAAGGCCCCTGGGCACGCCCGCACCACTTGCTCCTGAAGGGTGTGGCCATCCAGTCCGGGCAGGTCGACGGCGAGTAGAACCAGTCGCTGCAAAGGGTCGGTGGACAGCGCCAACAGCGCTTCAATACCCTCGGGCCCGGAGTTATGCACCTCAACGCCGTACCCGGCCGAGGTTAGCGCAAGGCTGATCATGCTGCCCAGCTCTACATCTCCCTCGATCAGGATGATGTCGCGCGAGGTCCGGGGAACCCGTTGCTCGGAGGAGCGGCCGGAGTCGACTGGAGACGCACGGTCCGCCTGCGATGTTTGCAGGTGCATAATGAATAGACGAGAGGGTCAGCCGTTGGACACCGATCAGGCGGGGATACGCGGTCGAGGAATCGGACTGGGCACAAACATACCTCGGACTACCCCGTGGTATAGTGAGGAAACGTTTCCCGGCGGGCTGCGAGGATCGCTGGGACGTCGTCGGTGATTATCCCACTGGCTCCGATGGCCCAGAGTGCTCGTGCCTCGGCCGGCTCGTTGATCGTCCAGATGTGAACCGGTTTGCCAGCGGAGCGCATCGTTTTGGCCAGATGGCGCAGGGGCAGCGGAACGCCATGGTACGACGGCGGGATGCACAGCGCGCTGATGGCGGCCGGGACCGGATGCGTCGCTCCGGCGAAAGATCGCGCGAGCACGGCGACCACCCCGTTGCGACCGGCTCCGAGCCGGATGCGCGAATCCCGAAACACATCCAGCGCGGCCGAGCTGTACGAATCGACCAGGCAACGGTCCTCAGCGTCGTGCATCTCGATCAGCTTGCGCGTCGGGAAGGCGGCCAGAGGAGCTTTGACCTCGATGATCATCGGCAGGGCAGGAAACTCGGTCAGCACTTCGTCGAGTGTCGGGATGCGGGACGAACCGGGCGAAGTGGATGGGGGGTCAGTGGACCGCAATCCCGCGTCGAATGATCTCAGCTCTGCGGCCGTCGTCCGCTCGACGGCGCCCGTTCCATTGGTGGTGCGATCGAGCGTGGGGTCGTGAATCACCATCACCACCCCGTCCGCCGAAACCCTGACATCGAACTCGAAACCCTCGGCGCCGTCGGCAACGGCAGTTCGCATTGCCTCGAGAGTGTTCTCCGGCCCACGAGCCCGTCCGCCGCGGTGGGCAATTACCGGTCTCTGCCCAGGATCGAGCAGCACGTTCACGAGAGTCTCACCCAGCACAAATGGGGCGCGGAATCATCCGCGCCCCATTTGCGTGCCCGACCCGCCATCTGAACGACCGCTAGAACGATAGCTGCAAACGCGTCATGAACAGCCGGCCGATCTCTCCGCCGCCCACGAACTCGGTGTGCCTCTCATCGAGAATGTTGGTTGCGTTCACCGCGAACAATCCGCCTCTCAGGATCGCCGGACGGAATGAAACCCCGGCGTCGAGGAGTTGGTAGCGCTCGATCACCCCGTTGATGAACGAGAAAACCGGAAACGACGCCACGCGCCTGAAGCGCATCTCGACGCTCAGTCCCGCCGGATCGTTGTTGTACCGGCCGGTGACGCTCGCCTTGCTGCGGGGAGCGTTAAGTGCGATGTCCTGCACACCACCGATCTCCGCGCGAGGAAAGAAATCCTTGTTCACGTGCGACAGCGTGCCCGCGAGCGAGAACCGCTCCGCGATCAGCCACTCGGCGCCGAGGTCAGCCCCCCACACGGTAAGGTTGCCGAAGTTCCGATAGGTGACGATCACATCAGAGGCGCTCGAGAGCGGGTGGTCGAAGTTAACGACGCCGAGCGGGACGCCGGTGGCGGTGGAGCTGCCGGAGATGCCGGCGAGCGCCGGAGCGATGCTGGCGGCGAGACCCGCTGCCGTCGCGGCCCCAGTGACCGGCGTGAGGCTCGCCGTGAGATACGCCTGCAGCGACGTCCGATCCAGAAATACGTTTGGCGTCTCAACGATGAGCGGTCCGACGAAGTTCTGTTTCCGCTCGTTCCAGTAGTCGACGGAGAGCCGCACCCTTCGTCTAATATCGGCCTTGTATCCAATCTCGAAGGTGTTGTTGGTCGTTGGCCCGATCGGCGCCACATCGCGGAGATCGGTCGGCGCGACGTCGGTGAACGATCCGTTGGCCGTATTGAGGATGCGCAGCTGTGTCGAGACCTGCGCCGAAGTGGGCTGCAGAGTTCCGAGGAAGCCCACCAGCGAGGCCGGTACTCCACCGGCGACGAGCCTCGGTGCAGCGGCACCGATCGCCGCCTTGTACAGCAGCGCGGCGTTGGCGGGGAGCTGGGTGGCCGTCGCGCCTGGTATGAATGCTGTCGGCACCCGCATGCAGAGCGAGCCGATTCCGCCCGCGCAATCACGCTTGAACGTCAGACCCCCCGACGGAACTCCCAGCGCGCGTACGCCGTACAGCTGCGTGCCCGTGGTAGGAATGCGGCCAGCGACGAGATCCAGAAAAAGATTGTTTGTGCTTGGCGTGGAGAAGGCGCGGTTGAAGGTCGCGCGCAGGTTCTGCTCCTCGGTCGGCTTGAAGACCAGCGCGACACGGGGCGAGAAGATGCTCTTCTCGAGCCGACTGT
>JACCRL010000298.1 GCA_013813605.1 Gemmatimonadaceae bacterium | reverse complement strand
CCTCGGTGTTCTGCGTCACCGGCTTCCCCTCGCTCGGCTGCGCCTGAACGAATCCGGTCGCGACGCCGGCGCCCGACCACGCCGATTCGTTGAGGCTCCCGTCGATCGCCACGCTCCCGCTCCGTGCGATCGCCTTCACTACCGGCGAAGGAGTCTCGTGGATTTTCGTTGCCGCCGTCTGGGAAAATGCGTCGCCGGCGGTTAGCGGCAGGCAGATAGTAACGGCGAGGACAAAACGGCACGCTGGGCGCATTGGGCGGACGGGTCGGGTGATTGACGGGGATCTGGCGTTCAGGGTTTAGACGCCCTGGCCCCGAAAAGGGTTTAGACACCGTGGCGCGTATCCCGGCCAGCAGCGTTAGTTCTCTTTGCAGTTGAGAACCACAGCGCTGGTGGGCGGAATGAAAAACCCCGCATCCTTTGGATACGGGGCTGAGCTTCTGGTGGCCCACCCGTCCAACAAGCGCGACCAGCAGCTCACACCAGCTTAGACCCACGGAAATCAAAAAGGGTTTGACACCTTCGCGGGTCAGCGTGCGCGCTTGCGGGTAGTCTCGAGCGACAGCTCTCCCGACGAGGCGAAAAGCTGATCCACCGCCGCGTCGGAAAGCGATTCGATCGCGTCGCGGTCAAGGGTGAGCCGGTTCGTCTGCCCCTCGGAAATCTCGGTGATCAGCCCCGCCGCGCGTAGAAGCTGAACGTGGTGCGTGATCGTCGGCTTCGACACGTCGAGCTTCCGGGCAAGCTCCGCCGAGCTGGTGGGATTTCTGGCGAGGATCGAGGCGATAGCGAAACGGGTGGTGTCGCCGAGAGCGCGGAAAACAGTCTCCGCATCGACGTTGCGCTCGGGACTGGGTTTCGTGCGCGGCTGCAGTCGCGGCACCCGCACCGGCTCTGGCGCGGCGCTCTCGTAGAAACGGGGCGCCGCCTGCCGTGCGCCGCTGACCAACACGTTCGGCGATACCGTCCCATCGTAAAGCGGAAAGTACAGCGTGTACGGGAAGTAGAGCGTCGTGCCTGGCCCCTCCTTCTCGTACTTCGCCCACCACCGGCGCGAGTTGAACGCCGACGGGATCAGGTACGCGCACTCGATGTTCTCGAACTCCGCGCTGAAGCCGCTTCTCGAGCGAACGACGCCGCTCTCGATGTCGAAGGTGACCGGCAGGTTGATCTCCGTCGCAAAATCAGGCAGCGGGCGGCGGCCGTGAAGCTTTCTCAGCCTGTTGGCCTGGTTGTTCAGGTCGGGCTGCAGCCCCTCCCAGTCAGCGCTGAAGCCGGAGCTCCAGAAGAGGTTTAATGCGGCGGCGACATTCTCCTGGAACGAGTGAGGATCGTCGATCAGCGAGCTCACCGCCTTGACCGCGTCGGAGCCGGCCTTGTAAGGCGCAAGCGCGAAATGTTTGAGCAACTGATTTCCGCCCTTCGCGCTGGAGGTGATCACGCTTTTGAGTGTCCGCTTCCCGGTAAGAAGGCCTTCGACCGCCGAGTCGTCGTGAAGCAATCCCATCAGCACGTTCCGCTGCAGCTTGCCTTCGTCCAGCGTCCGGATCACGGCGATGATCTGGTCGAAGCTGAGCTCGCCCGGCGCATTCCTGAGCGCGTCGGCGAGCAGCGGCCAGAACAGCGGCGCCGGCGCGACTCGCTTCGCCGCAACCTTGTACTCGCGCGGCAGTCGTTCTAACGCCTGGTCCCGCCAGACGCTGTACGCGTTGTCACCGCCACTCTCCAGCGCGTAGAGGGCGTAAAACACCTCGTAGCGCGGGGTGACGATTATCTCGACCGGAAACGGTGAGGCGGCAGCCATGTTAGTCAGGAATCTAACATTCCCTGATGAGCGCCACTATCAGCCGTCAATCGGGGAGGGAGGACCTCACCGTGAAAATTCCGTTCGTCATGTCCATGCGCACGATGCCGCTGTTCCAGACATCGCTTCCAAGCACGCCGTCGAGCGATGCGAGCACCTGGTAAACGGGGGCGCGCACGACCGCGCCGCGAAAAATGATCGGGTGGCCGCGCACCGAGACTCTGAGCTCGGGGAGGACGGCGGTGCGCAGCGAGATCTCACCACCGAGTCCGCCGATACGGCGGCTCTCGATTCTCGGCGACTGTATCTGGAGCTTGTCGAGCAGGGTCTCGGTTACGAACGTGACCTGGGCGCCGGTATCGAGCCCGAAGTGGAGCGGTAGGCCGCCGCGGCTCTGGACTCGGACAACGGGCATTCCGACCCAGAACATGTTTCGCTGCGCGGTGCCTTCTCGTCCCCGCCTGCCCGGTTCGCGTATGCGCACGCTTCTCTCGCCGTAATCGACCTCGATGTCGAGCTGGCGGATGATGTCGAATCCGATGATGCCGTCGATCTTTATCGGCGGTGTGCGCGCGCCGGGCTTGAGCTCTTTCATCTGCATCAGCGACTCGTGCACGATCATCGTCGGCACGTTCCGGACGGAGAGCAGGCCGAGTCCGATCTCGGGGAGAAGCGCGGGGACTGCGGATACCCGGCCGGTGCTGGTCACGATCTCCAGCGAGTCGCGCGTCATCGGCACGAGCGACAGATCTTCGGCGACGTCAGAGGCAAGCATCGTCATGCTCGAGCCCGTGTCGAGCCAGAAATGGTAGACGCGCCTGCCTACTCTTACGGGGATGAGCGGGGTGCCGACTGACGAGACCGTAACCGGGAGCTCGACCGACTGGGCGCCGAAGGTGAACAACTTGGGCGGAACCCCGCGGAAGGCGCGCGCCCACGCCTCGATACCGGCCCGGTCCGCCAGATCCGTGCGCACGCTCTCATCCGATCTTACCGCCGCGGCGAGCTCGGCCCACTTGTCCTGGTACTGGAGCGCGGCCGTATAGATGATGCGCGAGGCGAGGCGTATCACGGAGTCGCGCCCCGTGTTCTTCAGCCTGAAAAAGGATTCCTCGGCCTCTCCGATCCGGCCCGCCATCATGCTGCGCAAGGCGGTGGCGAAAGCACGCTGCTCGGGCGAGCTCGCGAAAGCAACGGCCTGGTCGGCCTCAAGTGCGGCGATGGATTCCCAGTAGGTCACCCGCGCTGACGGGCGGCGCTCCGGCGGCGCGGACGCGCAGGCGGTAAGCGCGCACGTGACCGCGAGAGTCATTACCACAGCGCGCGCCTTTGCAGCGATCAAAGCTCCCTCCGCTTCCTCGTGACTCTGGCTCGACCAGTGCGTAGCACGCAGCCGGATTCCTCTTGAGAAGGTAGGAACGTGCGCGGAGATATTCCACAACCTTTACTGGACTCGGACGTTCGCCTCGGATGCGCGGGCTGGACCGTGCCCCGCGCGTCGGCCGAGGATTTCGAGGCGACGGGCTCGCAGCTCGAGCGCTATGCGACGCGCCTCAACGCCGTGGAGATAAACTCCTCCTTCCACCGGTCCCATCGGGTCGCTACATACGAGCGCTGGGCGGCGTCGGTTCCGGAACAATTTCGTTTTTCCGTGAAGCTTCCAAAAGAGATTTCGCACGCACTTCGTTTCATCGATGCGGATGCGCCACTCGATCGCTTCCTTGGCGAGGTCGCCGGCCTGGGTGCGAAGCTCGGTCCGGTGCTGGTCCAGCTCCCGCCCAGCTTCGCCCTGGATGTCGAGGTCGCACAACGCTTTTTCGGAGACCTGAGAGAGCGGTTCGAAGGCGATGTGGTGTGTGAGCCGCGACATGAGACGTGGTTTAGCGACAGCGCGGAAAAAGTGCTGGTGAAGTTCAGGGTCGCGCGTGTGGCCGCTGATCCGGCGCGCGTTCCGGCCGCGGCGACGCCCGGCGGCTGGGAAGGAATCGCGTACGCGCGGTGGCACGGCGCGCCGCGCATCTACTTCTCGTCGTATCCCGACGAAGAGATCGCGCGCATGGCCGCCCTGCTGAAGAGCGCGGTGAAACGAGGCGCGCGGACGTGGTGTATTTTTGACAATACCGCATCGGGCGCCGCTGCCGGCGATGCGTTGCGGGTGAAAGCCCGCCTCAATGCAGCCAGGAGGGTGAAGTGATGGCCGACAAAATCACGAAGACGGACGAGGAATGGCGCCGCGACCTGACGCCCGAGCAGTACCGGATCACGCGCAAGAAGGGCACTGAGCGCGCTTTCACCGGCGAGTACAACTCGAGCAAGGAACCGGGCACCTACAAGTGCGTCGCGTGCGGCATGCCGCTCTTCGATTCGGATGCGAAGTTCGACTCGGGCACGGGCTGGCCCAGCTTCACCGAGCCGGTGGCTGGCGACAACGTCCGTACGGAGTCGGACACCAGCCTGTTCATGAAGCGGACGGAAGTGATGTGCGCGCGCTGCGACGCACACCTGGGACACGTTTTCGACGACGGCCCCGGCCCAACGCACCAGCGTTTCTGCATCAATTCGGCATCGCTGAAACGGGAAGACAAGTAGCTCGCCTGCTTTCGTCCCTCGCGCTGTTGACGCTGGGGACGACTGCAGGCGCCGCGCTCTCTCCAATCCCTCCTCAGCGCGGTGGCTCTATCCTCGACATTGCGCGGTGACTTTCGTTTCCGCTCCTGTCGATCGATGAGACCATGATCATGTCCACGGCGCGCTCGGACCCCACCTCGAGTGCGCGTTTCCATCCCGGTATCACCTCGGAGCGCCACCCGTCGCTGGCGTGTGTTCTCACCAGCCACAGCCACGTTTCCTCGGCCCCCTGCGGCAGGAGATCGACCGAAACGCTGGCGTCTGCCGCGCCGCGGCGCACCGTTATCACAGGTTGCGCCGGTGGAACGCTGTCGAGCCACGGCGTTGCCGGCACCAGTGCGGGCACCCCGTATGGACCAGACATCAGGCGCTCGTAAAGGCTGTCGCGGCCGGGGAGGCCGGGAAGGAACGCGCGCATGCTGAAGTGAACATGTCCGGTCGATCCTTTCTGCCAGCGCGCGATCGCAATCTGGTCGAGTATCTCCTGCGCTCCCCACGATTGCGGTGTCGCATTGACGCGGCCGGTAAACAAGCCAACCCACATGTGCCGGCCCTTTTCATTCTGCGACACCCACCAGTCGAGCAGCTCCCGAAAGGCCAGCCCCGGCCGGTTGATCTGCCAGTACAGCTGCGGCGTGAAGTAATCCAGCCAGCCGTTGACGAGCCATTTGCGTGAGTCTGCATACAACTGCGCGAACGCGTCGAGTCCCTTCACCTGGGGCGGAAATCCCGGGCGCCATATCCCGAACGGACTGATGCCGAACTTCACGTGCGGCTTCGTCGCCCTGATGCCGCGGTAGAGCTCCTGGACGAGCTGGTCGACGTTGTTGCGCCTCCAATCGTCGCGCACGAGCGCTCCGCCCGACGTGACGTAACGGCCCCAGCTCCGCCCGTCGGGAAAGTCGATCGTGTTTCCGGCCGAGTCCCTTTCCTTGTAGGGATAGAAATAGTCATCGAGGTGAACGGCATCGATGTCGTACCGCTGCACGACGTCGAGGATGACACGCCTCGTGTGCTCGCGTACGTCAGGCTCACCCGGGTCCATCCAGAGATGCGTCCCGTATTTTTTGACGAGATCGGGGCGTGTGACGCTGAGATGGCCGGACGAGATCGGCGAGCGCGCCGAAGGATGCCGCGCC
>JACCRL010000289.1 GCA_013813605.1 Gemmatimonadaceae bacterium | reverse complement strand
CCAGCTGCAGGACAGTGCGCTGCTGATCGTCGGCCTCGCGCTCCTTGTCGTCGGATTCGGGTTCAAGGTCGCCGCTGCTCCATTCCACATGTGGGCGCCGGATGTATACGAAGGCGCTCCGACGCCCGTCACCGCATACATGGCAGCCGCGGTCAAGGCGGCGGCGTTCGCCTCGCTCCTCCGCATCTGGATGGAAGCGTTCCCCGGCCTGTTCATGGAATGGCACCAGCCGATCTGGTGGCTTGCGGCGTTCACGATGGTGGTGGGGAACGTGATCGCCCTTGCGCAGAGGAACATCAAGCGACTCCTCGCATACTCCAGCATCGCCCACGCGGGCTACATCCTCGTTGCAGTCGTGGTCGGGACACCGCTTGGCAGCTCCGCTTTCATGTTCTATCTCTTTGCCTACACGCTCGCCACGCTCGGCGCGTTCGCGGTTATCGTCGCGCTTGGCACGTCGGGAGAAGACAAACTCGGCGTCGAGGAATACGCCGGGCTCTGGAGCGTGCGACCGGGACTCGCGGTGGCGATGGCGGTGTTCATGCTCGCGCTCCTCGGTTTTCCGATCTTCGGCGGAATCGGGTTTTTCGCCAAGTGGTACATACTTCAGGCGGCGTTGCAGGCTCCCGCGCCCCAGACCCGCCTCGCCGTGGTACTCGTCCTGACGAGCGTGATCAGCGCCGGATATTACCTCTACGTGGTCATGGTGATGTTCATGAAGCCGCGCGCCGCTAACGCGCCGTTACCGGCGCCGGCAGGAGCGTGGACGCGCGGAGTGGTGTGGGCCTCGGCAGCGCTCATTCTTGTCCTGGGGCTTTATCCGAATCCGATCCTTTCGATCGCGCAGAGGAGTGCGCCGGAAGCAGTACGCGCGTCCGCTCCGGTGGTGTTGCCCGCGGGGCCGGTCGCCGCTGTACCGAGATAGCCCGTGACTCTCTCGCGCGGGATTTTTCGCGAATACGACATCCGTGGCGTAACCGGAAAGGATCTCACTGAAGAGGCCGCCACCGCCATCGGCCGCGCCTACGCGGCATTTCTGGCCGAGCGGGGCGTAAAAGGCTCGCTCGCTATCGGGCGCGACAACCGTCCCAGCGGTACCGCGCTCCATCGTGCTCTTACCTCGGCGCTACTCGAATGTGGTATCGACGTCGTCGACATCGGGATCGTTCCCACTCCCGTCGCGTACTGGGCGCAGCACAACCTCGACGTCGCCGGGGGAATCATGATCACCGGCTCGCACAATCCGCCCGAATACAACGGCTTCAAGCTCGGGCTCGGGACGAAGTCGATCTATGGGCAGGACATCCAGCACCTGTACGAGCTGGCGGTTGCCGGGAAGTTTCCCAAGGGCACTGGCACGATGCGTAGCGAGCCGGTGATCGAGCGCTACGTCGATGACATCGCGGGCCGCGTCGGGAAGCTATCGCGTCCGGTCAAGGCGGTAATCGACTGCGGCAACGGCGCCGGAGCCCTCGTTGCACCGTTGCTCTTTCCGCGGCTCGGGATAAACGCGACCCAGCTGTTCTGCGAGAGCGACGGAACGTTCCCCAATCACCACCCCGATCCCACCGTCCCGGAGAACGTGCGCGATCTGATCGCGGCGGTGAAGAAGGAGGGTGCAGCAATCGGGATTGCTTTCGACGGAGATGCCGATCGCATCGGCGTGGTCGACGACACTGGCGAGATCATCTGGGGCGATCACATCCTGATTCTTTACGCGCGCGATGTGCTGGAGCGGACGGGGAAGGGGCAGTCGATCATTTTTGACGTCAAATGCTCCCAGGCACTTCCCGAGGCAATCACGAAAGCTGGCGGTGTGCCGGTGATGTGGAAGACCGGACACTCGCTCATCGAAGAGAAGATGCACGAGACTCACGCCCCCATCGCCGGCGAGATGTCCGGGCACATGTTCTTTCAGGAAGGATTCTACGGCTTCGACGACGCACTTTACGGCGCGGCGCGCCTGCTGCGAATCGTTGCCGATTCGGGAAAGACGGTGCGCGAGCTGCTCGCCGATGTGCCGCGCTTCGTCTCGACTCCGGAACTCCGCGTTGAATGCGCCGACGACCTCAAGTTCGAGATCGTGAAGCAGGCGCAGGCGCATTTCGGGGCCACGCACGAGGTGATCACCGTCGACGGCGTGCGGGTGCTTTTCGGCGATGGCTGGGGGTTGATCCGCGCTTCGAACACGCAGCCGGTGCTGGTGATGAGATTCGAGGCGCGTACCGAGCAGGATCTGGCGCGAATCCGCGATGAGATGGAAGGCTGGCTCCGTCAAAAGGGCGTGAAGGTCTGATGTGATGCCCCGCCGGCGAATCGTCTACGGGATCGTCACCGCGGCTGTGATCCTCGTTGGCGGGCGCGGGCTCTCTTCGTTGTACGCGAGCTACGCCTGGTACCGGGCGATGGGCGCTTCGCCGCTGTGGTCGGAGCGGACCACCACCATGCTGCTCGTCTGGACGCTGGGGCTTGGTCTCGCGACCCTCGCCGCGTTCGTCAACTTTTCCATACTCCGCCGTAGCATTGGCTCGCTCACGCTGCCGCGGCGTCTGGCGAACGTCGAGTTCGGGGAGGCGGTGCCGCGCCGATATCTGGACCGGTTTGCACTCGCGCTTTCAGCGGCCATCGCACTCCTCCTTTCTCCGGCGCTCCCCGGATGGACACTCGTTGCGGCGGCGCGGCTCGGCCTGACCTTCCGCGAGAGCGACCCCTACTTCAAGCACGATCTTTCCTTCTACATCACGTGGCTTCCGCTCGAGAGGGCGGTATACGGGTGGGCGATGCTGCTGCTTGTCGTCGTCACTGCGATCGTGGTCGGGTTGTACGCACTGACGCCGGGGTTTCGCTGGGAGCGCGGCAGTCTTCACATGACGGCGCGGGTGCGCAGGCATCTGAGCATTCTCGCCGGACTTCTGCTGTTGATGACTACCTGGAGCTACCGGCTTGCCGCGTACGGACTGCTGGCGAGGGGCAGCGGTGAGGGGGGCGCGTTTTCCTTCGTCGATCACCGCTGGCTGCTGCCGGGGCTTCTGCTATTGTCCATCGCCACAGTTGCCGCCGCGGTCACCGTCTTTTTCAGCGGCTGGACCGGCCAGCTCCGCACGAGCTTCATCGCGGTAACGGTGGTGATCATCCTCTCGATACTGGTGAAGCAAGTCGTGCCCTTCGCAGTGGCGAGAATGGGCACCCCGGCTACACGCCGCGAGCGTGAAGTTCCTTACGTCGCGACGCGGGCCGAGTTTACGCGCCGGGCCTATTCGATTCCGGCGCTGTCGATGGAAAGCCGAAACCCCGGCGCCGCCGTCGAGGCGCCTGCTGAGACCGGCGGCACTGACGCGATCGTCGAGCACGCGTTGGCGCGGGACTCGCTCGTCTACCCGTTCGCGAGGGGCCTGGCAGTGGTCAGCGAGCCGCAGCTCGACGTCGCCGCGCCGCCCCTTGGCGACGGCATGGTCCGCGTTGCAAACGCATGGGCTCATCGCTCGCTGGCGCTGATGTCTGACTCGATCCCACGCCGAGCGCGACTCGTTTCGGTCCGCGATGTGCGAAATCGCGTCAGTGCCGTGGCTCCGGTCTTCGCACAGGGCACCGCGCTGAGGCCCTTTTTCCACGCCGATACTCTGTACTGGAGACTCGAGCTGTACACGTCGTCGACGACATACCCGCTGAGCTCGCGGCGAGTAATAGCATCGGAGGAGCGCGGTTATTTCCACCATGCCGCAACCGCGCTCGTGAGCGCCCGGACGGGGAAGGTGATGCTTGCTACCGATCAGGCGCGTGACCCGTTCGCGGATGCGTGGCTCGACGCGTTTTCGCATTCGGCAGACATTCGTGCGCCGGGAATCCTCCGACAGCTCACCGCGCAGCCGTGGGCTGCATTGCCAACAGAGTCTCCGCTGACGGCGGGTGATTCCACCTTCCGCGCCGCGGTGACAAGACTTTACAACAGCATGAGAGCGTCGCTCACGGCCGCCGACCTCGCCGCGTTCGGCCTTGCGTACGATTCGCTCGGCATGCTCCTCGCCCCACCGCCGCGGTGAAGTCGCCAACCCGCACCGCGGTCATCGCGGTGGGAGGCAACGCGCTCTCGCCCCCAGGCGAGCGCTCCACCATCGGTGACCAGTTTCGCCATACGCGCTCGAGCCTCGGACCGATCGTGGACCTTGTGCTCGATGGCTGGAGGGTCGCGGTCGTGCACGGCAACGGCCCACAGGTTGGCGATGAGCTTGTGCGCAACGAAACAGCCCGCGCCGAGGTCGCGCCGCTGCCACTCGGCGTATTGGTCGCCGGGACAGCGGGGTGGATTGGATACATGCTTCAGCAGTCACTCGAGAACGCGCTACGGGCCGCCGGAAGCGACCGCGATGTCGTGACCGTGCTCACCCAGGTCGAGGTCGCCGCCGACGATCCGGCGCTCAGGAAGCCAAAGAAATTCATCGGTCACGGTCTGCCGGAGGCCCGCGCGAAGGAGCTGACGAAGCAGGGGCACGCGATAAGAAAGGACGCCAAGGGACATTTTCGCCGCGTCGTTGGTAGCCCGCGGCCGATCGCCATTCATGAGCTCGCGACCATCCGCACCCTGATCGACCGCGATACGGTCGTCATCTCGTGCGGCGGTGGGGGAATTCCCGTTTACCGTGATAAGCGCCTCGGACTCGAAGGCGTCGACGCCGTCGTCGACAAGGATCTCGCCGCTGCGGTTCTCGCCACCGCTCTCGGCGCTGATTTGTTCCTGATACTTACGGACGTCGATGCTGTGTACACGGGCTGGGGAACGCCCGAGCAGAAGTCTTTCGCCACCCTTACTGTTGCCGAGGCGGACCGGCTCGCGAAGGACGGTGCGTTCGGCGAAGGGAGCATGGCGCCGAAGGTCGCCGCCGCTGCGGATTACGTGCGTGCGACTCGGGGACGTGCCATTATTACCGAGCTAAGCCGCGGCCGTGCCGCGGTTCAAGGGACGGGCGGAACGCAGATCCTCCCATGATTCTCAATCCAGATATTATCGCGCGTTCGCCGCGCGTACCGGAGTCAGAGTGAATATCCACGAATACCAGGCTAAGGAGATCTTCCGGAAGCACGGCATTCCCATTCCCCCGGGTGAGATCGCCATCACCGCCGAAGAAGCGGAGTCGATCGCGATGAGCTACGGCGGCACCGTCGTCGTAAAGGCGCAGGTACATGCCGGGGGCAGGGGCAAAGCGGGCGGCGTGAAGCTCGCGAAGACGCCCGAGGAAGCCAAGAAGGTCGCGCGCGACATACTCAAGCTGAAGATCAAGGATCTGCCGGTGCAGAAGGTACTCGTGACTCCCGCGGCGGACATTGCGACGGAGGCATACGCCGGCATCATCGTTGACCGCGCATCAAAAAAGGCCGTCTTCATGGTGAGTCCCGCCGGCGGAATCGACATCGAGGAGGTCGCCGCCAAAACTCCCGACAAGATTCTTCGTCACGCCGTCGATCCGCGCTATGGTCTGCAGGGTTTCGAGGCGATGCAGCTTGGCTTCTTCCTGTACAAGGATGTGAAGCAGGCGCGCGCGGCGGCAAAGATTCTACAGCAGCTCTACGCCGCGTTCGTCGCCTCGGGAGCATCGCTTGCCGAGATCAATCCGCTCGTGACGACGCCCACCGGGGAAGTCATTGCCCTCGATGCGAAGATGGTTGTTGACGACAATGAGCTCGACCGTCTCCCCGAGATCGCCGCACTTCGCGACGAGTCGTCGGAAGAGCGTAGCGAAGTAGCCGCCAGAGAGGCCAACCTCACGTTCATCAAGCTCGACGGAAACGTCGGCTGCGTGGTGAACGGCGCCGGACTCGCGATGGCGACGATGGACCTGGTCAAGTACTACGGCGGCGAGCCGGCGAACTTTCTCGACATCGGTGGCTCATCCAATCCCGAAAAGGTCGTCAACGCGCTGCGCATCATTACGAGCGATCCGAACGTCAAGGCGATCCTCTTCAACATCTTCGGCGGCATTACGCGCACCGACGATGTCGCCAACGGGATCGTCACCGCGATCAAGGAGAATCCGCTCAAGGTCCCGCTCGTCATACGGCTCACCGGGACGAACGAAGAGATCGCGCTCAAGATCCTGACGGAGAATGGACTATCGGCGATGACCGACATGGACGAAGCAGTGAAGAAGGCCGTCGCCCTGGCGACGGGGAGCAAGGTCGCGTGAGCATCTTCGTCGATAAGAATACGAGGTTGCTCGTCCAGGGAATTACCGGCCGGGATGGCTCGTTCCACGCGAAGCAGATGATCGAGTACGGCACCCAGGTCGTCGGTGGCGTCACGCCGGGGAAGGGCGGCCAGAAGTTCGAGGAGAAGGTTCCGATCTTCAACACCGTCGCCGAGGCAGTGAAGCAAACCGGTGCGAACGCGACGGTCATCTACGTCCCGCCGATGTTCGCCGCCGATGCGATGATGGAAGCGGCCGATGCACGCATTCCCTTCATTGTCTGCATCACCGAAGGCGTTCCCGTGCTCGACATGACGCGCGTCTATCTCTACGTGCGGGAAAAGGGCTCGCGACTCCTCGGGCCGAATTGTCCCGGTCTGATCTCTCCGGGGGAATCCAAGGTCGGAATCATTCCCGGGCGCATCTGCACGCCGGGGCCAATCGGTCTTGTCAGCCGCTCCGGCACGCTGACGTACGAAGTCGTTTACCAGATGACGCGCGCGAAGATGGGTCAGACCACCTGCGTCGGAATCGGGGGCGATCCCATTAACGGCACCAACTTCATCGACTGTCTCGAGGCGTTCGAGAAGGATGCAAAGACGACGGCGGTGGTCATGATCGGCGAAATCGGCGGCACGGATGAGCAGGACGCCGCGAAATTCGTCAAGGAGAAGATGACCAAGCCAGTCGTCGGCTTCATTGCCGGGCAGACGGCGCCGCCCGGGCGCCGCATGGGACACGCTGGCGCAATCATATCCGGCTCCGCTGGAACGGCTGCCGAGAAAATGCAGGCGTTCGAAGAAAACGGTGTCGGTGTGGCGAAGCGGCCCATCGACGTCGTCGATTTACTCAAGCGCGCGATGCGCTAATCCACCCCAATAAAATCATGGCTGGCAACAGAACTCTTACGATCGTCAAGCCCGATGCTTTCGGAGCCGGGAAAGCAGGCTCAATCGTGGCGCACCTCGAGAAGGCAGGATTCAAGGTCATCGCTGCGCGGGTGCTCAAGCTCAGCGATGCCCAGGCTGGCGCCTTCTACGAGGTTCACAGGGAGCGCCCCTTCTTCGGGTCACTGACCAGCTTCATGACTTCGGGCAAGTGCATGCCGCTCGTCCTCGAGCGAGCCGATGCGGTGGCGCACCTCCGCAAGACGATCGGCGCCACCGACCCGGCCGAGGCCGAGGCGGGGACGGTGCGAAAGCTTTTCGCGGAGTCGAAGGAGCGCAACGCGATTCACGCTTCCGACTCGGACGAAAACGCCGAGCGCGAGGCGCGGTTTTTCTTTCCCGAGGCCGAGCTGGTCTGAGGTTGCCGGGAGCGCCGCACGGCTCCCCTGACGGCACTGGAACCGACTGCATAAACCCGCTAGCTTAAAGGGCTTATGCTGTCCTTCGACATCCGGTCTCTCGAAGCCAAAGCCACGCAGGTCGATGGTTCGGTCGCGCCCGACGATTCTATCTGGGAGGAGGGCGATGCCCTTCCTGCCGCCCCCATCGACGTGACGGGGCGCCTGTCGTCGGCGGGAGAGGGGAGATTCTACTTCAGCGGGCACCTCAAGGGCTCCGCCACGCTTCCGTGCAGAAAGTGCCTGGAGGAAGTGTCGGTGCCTGCCGGTGAGGAAGTTCATCTCATATTCGCCGAGACTGGTGCAGACGAAGCGGAAGATCCTGATGTATTTCTATACGAGCCCGGCGCGCGCGTTCTGGACCTGCGGGCGGCCGTCCGGGAAA
>JACCRL010000245.1 GCA_013813605.1 Gemmatimonadaceae bacterium | reverse complement strand
GGACTCGAGATTTACTGGCGCTCTCCCGACCTGAGCAAGCAGCGCATCGTCGGCCGCCGCGACACGCTGCTCCTGCCGACCGACATCAACTACCACCGCGACCACCTCGGCATCGTCCAGAACAATTTCCGGAGCATCATCCGCCTCGGCGACGGCGACGAGGTGCAGGATGTGCCGCATCCGCTGTCGGCGACGGGGCTCCAGGAGTACGACTACGCGATTCGTGACTCGCTCGAGGTCCGGCTCGGACCCCGCTCGCTCAACGTGTACGAGGTGCGCGTGCGCCCCCGCAACGATCGCCTGCCGCGCGCGGTCGGAGCAGTCTACATCGACCGCGAGAGCGGGGAAGTCGTGCGCATGGCCTTCAGCTTCACGAGGGCAGCGCTCAGGGACAAGGAGCTCGAGGATGTCTCGGTCGTGCTCGAGAACGCTCTGATCGATGGGCGGTTCTGGCTGCCACGGCGCCAGGAGATCGAGATCCGCCGCAGCGGCTCGTGGCTTGACTATCCGGCGCGCGGGATCATCCGTGGCCGCTGGGAGATCTGCTGCTACGAGGTGAACCGCGGCATTCCGGCGAGCTATTTCGTCGGCCCGGAGATCGTGCAGTCGCCGCCGTCGGAGCCAAGGGAGGTCTTTCCGGGAAGCATCCTGGATTCGCTGCCGAGCGATGTGAGGGCGGTTACGGACGAGGACGTGAAGAAGGTGCAGGAGGAAGCACGCGCACTGGTGCGGTCGCAGTCGCTCGCGCGGAGCCGCACGCTGGCGCTCTCGGCGCGACGCGTCTCTGACTTCGTTCGCTACAATCGTGTCGAGGGCCTGGCGGTCGGCAGCGGTGTCGTGCAGCGGTTGGGCGGAGGGCTGGCTCTCGCCGGATCGGCGAGGTACGGCTTCAGCGACGAGGAGCTCAAGGGCCGCGCGGCGATCGAATACAGAACCGGAGCCGGCGCCGGGCTGACGCTGTCTGCGTCGCGGAGTTACCGCGACCTCAGTGAGGAGCCGGAGAGATCTCTCCTTGTGAACAGCATTGCCGCGCAGGAGTTCGGCAGCGATCACACCGATCCGCTCGACGTCCGCGAGCTGTCGCTCGCTGGTTCGGTCCCGGGCCGCGTATGGCGATTGAACGTGGAGGCAGCGGTCGCGCGTCATGCGCCGCTCGAGGTGAATGCGAGGCCGGCAAGCGGCGCATTCGAGGCGACCGTGCCGGCGCTTGGACTCGACGAACGACGCTTCAGCGTTGGCATCGAACGGCCGACGAGTCTCACCTACGGCGGGTTCGAGCTTTCAGGCCGACTGTTCGCCAGCGGAATCCGTTTTACGCCCCGCTCTGATAGCGTGCACGGCAACCTGTCCCGCTTTTCGCTGGGCGCAGCGGTCGAGCGTCCGCTTGGCCGCCGGCGGCTCGTGCTGCGCACCATCGCCGGCGTCGCGGTCGGGCCACGGATACCAGTTCAGCACCACGTTTTCCTCGGCGGCGCCACCAGCGCCCCGGGCTACGAATTCCACGAGTTCGTGGGCAAGGCAGGACTGAGCCAGCGCATCGAATTGCAATCGCCGGTACCCTTTCCTTCGTTCTCCCTCGGGCGTTACGGCCGCTCGCCGGCATCGATCACCCTTGCACCGTTCGTCAACGTCGTCTGGAACAACCGGCCGCCTGGGTTCGCACCCGCACGGCAGGGGTTGTACTCATCCCTCGGTGTGGGAGCGCTTACCCTGTTCGATGTACTGCGCTTCGACGTCGCGCGCGGGCTGCGCGGGGGCAGATGGACGTTCTCGCTCGACGTGAATCGCGACTTCTGGAGAGTGCTGTAGAACAATTGTGTTTTGCCTGGGAGCAAAGCGCGGATGAAAGAGAGCGGCGGAATCGGTTTGGCTACGCACCAGCGGAGATCATGCCTGACCTTCACCGTCATGCCTGCGACCCGTTCGATTCGCGCCCGGAAAAATTCTCCGCTGGGACGCGCGCGCGACGAAGCAATGTCCCGCACCCGGGACACGTGGCTGCTTCCGATTCTGCGCGAGCTGCTTCCGGCTGACGCAGTCCTGGCTCTGGAGCGTGAAGGATCGACGGAGTTCTGGCGGCGAGCTGTCGATGGCGGACTGGTGACCGATGAAGAAATCCTTACGTCCCTCGCTGTCCGCACCAGTGTCCCCATTGCAGCAGGATTGATGGTAAGCTCCGAGGCGCGGGAAAGCGTGGCGGAGAATCTCGCCCGGCGTTTCCACATCCTGCCTCTGTCCCTCTCCGCAGCCTTTATCGACATCGCGACGGCCAGCCCTTACGACATCGACTGCGAGCGGACGATCGCCTTCGCTCTCGGGAGAACCGTTCGCATGGCGCTGGCCTCTCCTGTACGCATCGCCGAGCGGATCGAGGAAGTTTACGCGCCGGTGGAACGTATCAGTCGTATGGTAGAAAAATCTCCGCGCTCGAGCCCGCAACCCGTGCTGGAGCGAAGCGATGACGGCGAAGCCACCCTCGACGAGAAGCAGGTCGAGCGTCCGGTCATCAAGCTCGTGGATCACATTGTCGCCGAGGGAATCCACGCCGGCGCGAGCGACATTCATCTGGAAGCGGGGGAAAAGGGGATCACCGTTCGCTTTCGCATCGACGGGGTACTTCGCGAAGTGATGGCGCTGCCAAAGGCGGTCGGCATCCCGCTCGTTTCCCGCATCAAGATCATGTCGCAGATGGACATCGCCGATCGGCTCAGACCGCAGGGCGGTCGTGCACGGGTCGCCATTCACGGGACGCGCGTCGACCTGCGCGTCTCGACGCTGCCTGCATCGAATGGTGAGAAGGTGGTAATCCGAATACTCGACTCACGCTCGGCGCTGCGCTCGATCGAATCCCTCGGGCTCGATCCGGTGGACGGCCCGCGGATGCGGAAGCTGCTGGAGGTACGCGAAGGCCTGATCCTCGTGACCGGACCAACCGGCTCCGGCAAGACGACGACGCTCTACGCCGCTCTTCGGATGCTCCAGAACACCGGCGTGAACATCATCACCGTCGAAGATCCGGTCGAGTACCGCATACCCGGCATCGTGCAGGTGCAGATCCACGAGAAGGCGGGGCTGACATTCGCATCGGCGCTTCGGTCGGTGCTGAGACAGGACCCGGACGTCGTGCTCATCGGAGAGATCCGGGATCGCGAAACAGCGGCAATCGCGCTGCAGGCATCGCTCACAGGACATCTCGTGTTCGCGACGCTGCACACCAACGACGCGACGAGCTCGATCACGCGCCTGACCGATCTCGGTGTCGACCGCGCCAAGCTCGCCGGCGCGCTCAAGGGCGTCGTTGCGCAGCGGCTGTTGCGTCGCCTCTGCGCCGGCTGCAAGGCGGTCGCCAACGCCGGCGTGCCGCGTCGCGTCGTTGGGACGGTCGCCGAGAGCGCAATGGTGTACGTGCCGATGGGCTGCGGCGAATGCTCGCAT
>JACCRL010000234.1 GCA_013813605.1 Gemmatimonadaceae bacterium | reverse complement strand
ACGCGTCCAGCTGGATGACGGTGGAATCGCCGAGCTTGATGCTCGACACATCGGTCTCGTCCACCTTCACCTTGGTTTCGAGAACGGCCATGTCGCTGATGGTGAGGAGCGTCGCGGCGTCCTTGTTGAGCGTGCCCATGATTGCCGTCTCGCCCTCCTCGACGTTGAGCCGCGTTATGCGGCCGCTCATCGGCGCGACGATGGTGGTCTTGCCCAGGCTGCTGCGCGCGTCGCGCATCGATGCGGTCGCCTGATCAACGGAATGATTGGCGGCCTCGAGCTGTGCCTGGGTGACTTCCACCTGTGTTCGGAGCTGCTCAACCTGCTCATCGGAGACGAGCGTTGGATTCGCCTTCTTGAGCGCGAGCAGACGCTGGTAGTTGCGCGTCGCCTGCGCGAGAGCGGGCCGCGCCTGGGCGACCTGCGAGCGCGCCGACGCCACGCCCGCCGTGGCGCGCTCGGCGTTTGCCTGGTACTGCGAGGGATCGACCTCGAGCAGGAACTGCCCGCGCGTCACCATCTGGCCTTCCTGCACGGCCAGCCGGACGACACGCCCGGTGATGTCGGCGCTGACGTTGACCTTGGTGTGAGGCTGGACCTGGCCGCTCGCGGTCACCGATGCGACGAGATCGCGGCGCTGCACGTTCTCGACGCGAACCTCAGTCGCCTTGTTGCGGCCCTTCATTGCACTCGTAATTCCAAAGAGGGCGATTGCCAGGATCACGGCGCCGATTACTGACCATTTCGTGCGTTTCTTCATTTGTCGATCCGTTTAGCGAAGGGGACGGCCGACCGCGCTTTCCAGCGCGGCGAAGGCTTTGTGGTAATCGTAAATCGCATTGATGCGCTCACTCTCGGCGCGCTCGTACGTCGCGCGCGCTTCGGTCAGGTCGATGAACGTCGTCGCGCCGATGCGGTAGCGATCCTGCACGAGCTTGAGCTCCTGCCGGGCCTTGGCGGCGTTCTGTTCCTGCAACGCGGCGGTGCGAGCGGCGGTCGTCACAGTGAGATATGCGGCAGTTACGTCGGCGGTGAGAGCGAGCTCACGGGCGCGGACGCCATAGCGGGCATCGGAGCGGCTGGCCATCGCCTCCTGCACTCTCTGCTCGCGGGCAAAGCCGTCGAACAGCGGCAGGGATAGCGAAGCCGTGATCGAGCGCGGCGCGTTCGTGAAGTTGAACGGGAACTTTCCGTTCTCGCGGCGGATCGCATCGGCCTGTGCGTCGTTGAAGACGAACGCGCTGCAGGTGCCGAGATTGTTCGGCAGGCCAACGGCGGCACGCACTTCCTCCGTCCGGACGCAATTGGTGAACGATGCTTCCGTCTGCGCCATCGCTTGCGCGACGGGAAAACCCCCGTCGGCGAAGCCATAGGTATAACCGCCGATGCCGGTTGAAAGGCTCAGCGTCGGCGAGTACTCGCTCTTCTCGCGCTTGACGTTGAGGTCGGCGACGCGCTCGCGCGAGCGGAGAGCGACCACCACCGGATTGTCCTTGCGCGCCGTGGCGAGCAAGTCCTCGAGGCGAAGGTTGATCGGGACGACGGTGAAGCGGCTCACGAGCCTGACGCCGAGGGGCTGGTTGACGCCCATCAGCTGAAAGAGGCGGAGCTTCTCGATGTCCACGTTGTTGCGGGCGCGCAGCACTTGCACCTGCTGCAATCCCAGCGCGACTTCAGCGCGAGAGATATCCAGCTGCGTGCCGGACCCGACGATCTCGCGCGCCTGCGCAAGCACGACCTGCTGCTGCGCCGCGATCACGAGCGTGTCCTGGAGCTCCGCATTCGCCTCGGCCTGAAGCGCGGAGAGGTACTGCTGCGACACGCGGTCGCGCAGCGTCTCGGTGGCGCCGGTAATGTCGGCCTCGACGGCGTCGCGGTTGGCGCGCTGAAGACTCGGCGTGAACAGCGTCGCGCTGTTGATGCGATAACCGATCCCGAGCCTGTAGTTCGACTGGTTCACATCCGAGCTGGCGCCGAGGCTGGTGCCGTTGAAAATCTGGCGGCCGCCCTGCTGGCGCTGGGCGCTGAGCGAGACGTCCGCGCTCGGAAGCAGCTGGCCATAAGCGGAGCGCACTGCGGCGCGGGCGGTCGCGCGGTTATTCAGGACCTGCTGGAGCTCGGGATTGCTGCGGCGCGCGAGCGCAATTGCTTCCTCGATGGTGAGCTCGGCGCGGGCAACCGAGTCGCGCGCGGCGGACTGTGCCGACGCCTGCGCGGCCGTCGCCAGCAACGCCATGAAAAGCAAATTTCGCATCTTGATGGTGGACGGTGTGGGTTGTCGTCTTGTACGAGCAACTATACAACAGAGTTTCAGCGCGGTGAATGACGAGTTTGCCCGTCTCCAGTAGAACGCCCTCGCGGCTGGGATCGTTGACCGCCCCACAAACGCGCGGTATGTGGCCGCGTTAGCTTTAACGAGATGCTTCGACGTCAGCTTCGCGCCTTAGCCGCAGTTTCCGCCGGCCTGGTGATGTGCCTCAGTGCGCCTGCCCTGTCGCTGTCACATGGGCAGGTGCACCATGAGCTGGCCGAGCATTCCGTCGGGAAGCATGACGGCCCCGCCACGGGAATGTCTGAGACCGGCGCTGAATCTCAGTATAGCTCGGCCGATCATCATGGGCACCCGGTCGTCGATCCTGGCCTGCTTTCCCGGCTTGCTTCGCTATTCCCGGCGCTCGTCCCGAGCCAGCCGACGTTAGACGATTTTGACGTCCTTCGATCGGGCGGGTCAGCCG
>JACCRL010000226.1 GCA_013813605.1 Gemmatimonadaceae bacterium | reverse complement strand
TGCTGCCGGTGGCGGAACGAACCCTCGAGGTCATGCTCGCCGGCGTGCTCCTCCACGACTTCGACGAAGGGCCGAAGACTCTCTCCGCCGACGAGCAGCGTGAATTCCGCGCGGTGATGACTGACCTCGCGGCGCGCTCGCTCGCCGTCTATCGCGAGCTCGTCCACGAGCATGACGCGCTATTCACGCTATTCCGTACGGCGACGCCCGTTGACGAGCTGGGTGACGCGCGCTTCGGCTCGCGTCCGTCGTACCGGCCGGGCGCGCGCGCCGGGATCACCGGCATCCGCGCCATCCCGTGGGGTTTCGGCTGGACGCAGATACGCCTGATGCTTACCGGCTGGCTGGGCGCCGGAACAGCGCTCTCGCATCAGGCGTCAACGCCCGCGGGGCTCGACGTACTGCGCCGCATGGCCGCTCGCTGGCCATTCTTTGACGACCTGCTCGGCAAGATCGAGATGGTGTGCGCCAAGACAGACCTCGAGATTGCCCGCGCCTACGTGCGGAACCTGGGAGGTGACCTGGAGCTGCTGTCGCGGCTGGAGGGCGAGTTCGAGAGCACGATGGATGCAGTGCTCCGCGTCCGCGACAGCGCGGCGCTGCTCAGGGATAATGCGGTGCTTCAGTCGGCGATTGCGCTCCGCAATCCGTATGTCGATCCACTTTCGCTGCTGCAGATCAGCTTGTTGCGCCGGAAGCGTGCGTTAGCCAACGGCGCGGAGGAAGAAACTCGCGCCGCGGTGGACGCCGCGCTGGCCACCACCGTTAGCGGAATCGCCCAGGGGTTGAGAAACACCGGTTAGACACGGGCGGCGCCGCGCGACATCACCCGTCTCCCCATCCGCTTTCGGCAGCGGGGCTCTTACTTCCACCCCATTGTGGGAATCGCTGCCTTGTACTTGAACGGCCCCGCCGCCAGCTGTGCCCAGCCGCTCGGGATCGCATCGACCTGGCTGAAGCTGTAAACCGAAAGCCCGGTGGCAGAGCGGTCGTGGGCCAGGTCGATCTGCTTCGACATCTCGGTCCATCCCTTGATCGCGCCCACGCCCACATACACCTGCCGGCCCGCCTGCTTCTCGATGCGATCGATGTGATCGTCCATCACGCAGGTCCAGTCGGTGTTCGAGCAATACGCCTTCACAGTCCACGAGAGGGAAGTGCTTGTCGCCGGGTAGTTCATCGGCACCTCGACATCGAGATACCCGCCCTGTGCCCACGCCTGCGGATCCTGGAACAGGTCAGTGAAGCTCCAGTTCGCGGACCACCCCGTACGCGGTTTGTAACCGGGGAACACCGCGGCAGACAAGACCATCGACGGATCGACCGCGCGCACCGCCTGGTAAACCTCCTGCACTCCCTGATTCACGAACCCGCGGCGGAAATCCAACCAGGTCGCCTGGCTGTTCGATGACGGATAGGCTCCCGTCGAAGCCCGGAACGCCTCCTGGCTCTGAGAATCATAGGAGAAGGTGTTATTCGGATAACGGATGCGGTCGAGATGAATACCCTTCAGTCCCTTGGGACCATAACGGCGGGCGACGTCGGCCGCGACGACGGCGAGCTGGTCACGCACCTGCGGGATGCCGGGCGACACCCACATGTACTCGGAGGTCGTCGCGCAATTGTCCACCTGTCGTGTGATCGCGCCGGTGCTGAAGTTCTTCGTGCTCATGCTCCACGAAGGATTCGCCTTCAGCCAGTTGGGCGGGGTGCTGTTTATAAACTGGCTGCATGCGGTGGTGCTGCCGGAGATGAACCCGGTGTAGGCGTTCAGCCACGCGTGCACCTCGATGCCGTACTTCGCCGCTTCAGCCAGAGCGAATTCGAGCGGATCGCGCGACGGGCGCGGGCCGCCGAGGGTGGTGCACATGCGCGGAGAGCAGGGTTCGATGCTCGAATAGTAGAACGCGTCACCAGCGGCGCGGACCTGGAAGTAGACAACGTTGAAGTTCGCGCTCGCCGCCTTCTGGAAGATCGTAGCGATCTTGGGGAAGTCGACGGCAGACGACGTGGTAAATTCGAAGCGCGTTACCCATAGTGCGCGCGCCTCGACCGGGTTGGTCACCGTCACATCCGACGTTCCACTCTTTCCCTCGGCGGTCGCCGAGACTACCGCGTTCCCGAGATCCTTTCCAGCCGCTGTATCGGCATTCGGCTTGATGTAGAAGACAGTGGGCGCCGACGAGCTCCAGGTGATGGGCCGGTCGGTGAGAATATTGCCGCGCCGATCGCGCGCGGTGGCAGTGAAGCGGACTTTGTGAAACTGCGGCACGCTCACGCTCGCCGGATCGACGGTAATGGTCGCGATCGGCTGCGGCCATACGCGCAGCGGCTGAGTCGCCGTCTTTCCTTCGGCGGAGGCCGAGAT
>JACCRL010000222.1 GCA_013813605.1 Gemmatimonadaceae bacterium | reverse complement strand
AATGTTTCGGCGGCTTCGGCGTACGGGCTCCTCTACCTGATCACGTTCGGCTCGCTGATTGCATTCACGTCGTATATATGGCTGCTCGACAAGGTTTCTCCGGCGATGCTCGGCACGTACGCGTACGTGAATCCCGTCGTGGCCGTCATACTTGGTTGGGCAATTGCCGGCGAAGAACTCTCACTCCGCACAGCGATCGCGGCAGTTATCGTGATTTGCGCGGTCGCCCTGATCACGACGGCGCGGAGCAAGCCGGCACTCAAGGCTGACACAACCGTTTGTACTATAGATCAGCAATGCGGACCGCTGAAACCACGGGTGTAACGGAATCGTCCCATAGTCGGATAGCCGCATGGGAGCGTGTTGATGGCGGGACCAAAATCGCAGGCCGGCGATCTCGATACTTCCTTCTCAGTGGCGATTCGCACCGTAGAGAGGGCGATTCTCAGCCGCATGAAGACGCGAAGCGGTGCATCGGCGGTGGAGAATCTCACCCGACTGCGGGCCGAGCTCGAGGCCGGTCGCGCTGCCGCCCTTGAGCGGGGAGCCGTCGACCGCGAATGGTTCCAGCGCACGGTCCGCTGGGTCGTGGAGTGGTCGCCCGATACCGACCTGACCCTTATCGCGGCCCTCGGCCGTATCGCCCGCACTCCGCCCGCCAGGCTCTCCAGGCAGTAAGTTGACATATCAGCTTTTCTTGATATGTTACTGATGTGCCCGCAACGAAAGCAGCCAGGACCGACCGCGCCGTGGAGCTTTTCCACGCCCTCTCCGACGAAACACGGCTGGAGATAATCCACCTGCTGTCGAAGGGTGAGCGCTGTGTATGCGAGCTGACGAACTCGCTCGACGCCGCCCAATCCCGGCTTTCCTTTCACCTCCGCGTGCTCAAGGACGCGGGGATCGTCTCTGACAGGAAGGAAGGCCGGTGGGTGTACTACGAGCTCGACCGGGAGGCATTCGATGAAGTTGGCGAGCTTGTTTCCGGCATGAAGCCACGATCGCTGCCCCAGTTGGCGGGTGGATGCTGCTAGTCTCTTTTTTTTCCTCGATATATCAACTTAATTTGTTACAAGGAGGAGTTTCATGAACACCACGACCCGCGCCATTGAATCCACTCTGCCGGAGGCAAGTGAGGCCTGCTGCTCGAGTGGCTGCTGCGACTCAACGGATGAGGCACCGGCGCAGGACCTCAAAGCTTCCGTGAAGGAGAAGTACGGCCAAGCCGCCCTTCGCGTGCAAGACGGGGAGACCGACACCAGCTGCGGCGGATCGAGCGCCTGTTGTGGCGCGACGACGGAAGCATGGGATCCGATCACTTCCGATCTCTACGACGAAAAGCAGAAGGCGGGACTTCCCGCCGAGGCACTGCTCGCGTCGCTCGGCTGCGGTAATCCGACGGCACTCGCCGAGCTGAAATCCGGCGAGACGGTGCTCGACCTGGGCTCCGGCGGCGGCATCGACGTACTCCTTTCGGCGAAGAGGGTCGGCCCAACGGGGAAGGCGTACGGCCTCGACATGACTGACGAAATGCTCGCGCTGGCCAACGAGAACAAGCATCGCGCGGGCGCGACGAACGTGGAGTTCCTGAGAGGCGAGATCGAGCAGATCCCGCTTCCCGGGGCGACTGTGGACGTCATCATCTCCAACTGCGTCATCAACCTTTCGGGCGACAAGAAAAAGGTACTCAGCGAAGCCTTCCGTGTCCTCAAGCCAGGCGGCCGCTTCGCCGTTTCCGACGTAGTCGTGCGCGGTACCGTCCCGCCGGAGATCCGGAAGAACATGGAGCTCTGGATCGGATGTGTCGCCGGCGCGCTCGGGGAGCAGGAGTTCATCCGGCTGCTGGAAGAAGTCGGTTTCGAGCAGCCGAGCATCGAGCCGACGCGCGTTTACAAGGCGGCGGATGCAGCGGCTTTCCTGACGGGCACCAACCTCAACGCGGAAGAGCTGTCGAAGGAGATCGATGGCAAGTTCATGGGTGCGTTCGTGCGCGCGGTGAAACCAGCGGCATAAGATGAAATACGCGCTCATCTCCGACATCCACGCCAATCTTCCTGCGCTGCGCGCGGTGATGGACGACGTAGAGCGGACGAACGCCCGTCAGCGCGTAATTATTGCCGTCGCTTGAGACGCGCCGAGACCGCTTCGGCGCGCGCAAACGCACGCAGCACGTTTTCACCGGCGAGCTTGCGCAGATCTGCGTCCGACCAGCCCCGCCGCGCCAGCTCGG
>JACCRL010000209.1 GCA_013813605.1 Gemmatimonadaceae bacterium | reverse complement strand
AACGCTTGCGATCTCCCTTGTCGCCCTGCCCGGACTTGGTCTCCGTCTTCGCCTTCTTCTTCTGGTCCTGCGACAGCGAACGACCGACATCGTCGGATTCCTTGAACTGCCCTTCTTCGTCGCGTCTCACGTACCGCTTGTCGCCCTCGTTCGGCTCGATCAGCTCCCGTTTGTCAGCCATCGTTTCTCCGTATTGTGGGTGGGGCTGAAAGGGCATTAGGCATGCCAGCAAAAGTCCCTTCGGCAGTTGCGGGCCGAGTCCGATCAGGGGTCCAGGCGGTGGAAAACAGCCTCGTCGACGACCCGCCCGTCCCGCAGGTGCTCGACAACGATGCGTTCCAGCAGCCTGGGCGTGACGCGCGCGTACCACACGCCCTCCGGATAGACCACCATCACCGGCCCGTCGCTGCAAACGCCGAGGCAGGGGGTTTCGCCGCGCTTGATGCGGCGCGGGCCGAAAAGGAGGTCCTCGCGCTGAAGCAATTGGGCGAGGAGCGAATAGAGCTCGCGGCCGCGATGACCCGGCGAGCAGAATCCACCGGTACAGACGATCACATGGCGAGCGTAGGGCTCCATCTGCGGGTTCGACTGGGCGGGCATTCCGAAAAGATACTAAGCTCGGATGGCGCATATCGGTCGCAGGCGCAGGCTGGCCTGGTTATCCTACGTGACAACCCGTATTGGAGCAGTAGATGGCAACCCGTTCGAAGGCGCTCGACCCCGTCGCTGACAATAGTCTGGCCGCAAAGGGCTACGCTCACCCCGAAGTGCTCGTCACAACCGAATGGCTGGCGGCGCACCTCGATGACCCGTCGATCAGGATCATCGAAAGCGACGAGGACATCCTGCTCTACGACACTGGACACATCCCCGGCGCGCAGAAGATCGACTGGCACCAGGATCTCAACGACGCGGTGCAGCGCGACTACGTCTCCTCGGAGCAGTTCGAGAAGCTCCTGCGCGCAAAGGGGATCGACAAGAACACCACTGTCGTTTTCTACGGCGACAAGAACAACTGGTGGGCGGCTTATGCTTTCTGGGTGTTCAAGCTCTTCGGCTTCGAGAACGCGCGACTGCTCGACGGCGGCCGCATCAAGTGGGAACAGGAAGACCGGCCGTTCACGACCGACGTGCCGCGATACGCCTCGACTTCGTACAAGGCACCCGCGCGCAGCGACGAGCGCATCCGCGCTTTCTTCCACGAAGTTCGCGCGCACTCCGACAGCGGGAAGAAGCTGATCGACGTCCGGTCGCCCGACGAATTCACCGGCGCGAAGATCCACATGCCCGACTATCCGCAGGAGGGCACGCTGCGCGGTGGCCACATCAAGGGCGCGAAGAGCGTGCCCTGGGCGAGAGCCGCCAATCCCGACGGCACCTTCAAGGACAGCCAATCGCTGCGCGCGATCTACGAGACGGAAAAGGGACTGCGCAAGACCGACGACATTATCGCCTACTGCCGCATCGGCGAGCGCTCATCACACACCTGGTTCGTCCTCACCTATCTCCTCGGCTACGAAAGCGTCCGCAACTACGACGGAAGCTGGACGGAGTGGGGTAACGCGGTGCGCGCGCCAATCGAGAAGGGCGGCGAGGCGTGAGCACGCAGCCGATTGCCGGCAGGGCACCCGCGCGCGTCCGCGTCAAGTGGGCGGGTGAGCATCGGTTCGACGCCGGCCGCGAAAACGGGCCGGCGGTGCGTATCGATGCTTCCGGTGCAACGGGACAAAGCCCGGTCGACGCACTGCTCAGCGCGCTCGCGTCATGCGTGTCCGTCGACGTCGTGGACATTCTTGCCAAACGCCGCACTCCCATCTCGGCCCTCGAGATCGATGTCATCGGTGAGCGCGTCAGCACCACCCCGGGACGCTTTCACCACATCACTCTCGAGTTCCGGATATCCGGCGCGGGGATCGACGATGTGCAGGCCCAGCGCGCCGTCGAGCTCGCCGTCACGAAATACTGCTCCGTGCGTGACTCGCTGGCGAAGGACATCGAGATCGACTGGACGATCTCTCTCTCGCCCTGACGCTAGGACCGCCGCTTCTTTCCCTTGGACACGACGCGGTAGGCGGCGGACTTTCGCTCCTCTTCCTCGATCTGTCCGCGCAGTAGCGCGTAGCTCTCGTATCGCTCGGCGCTGATGCCATTGCCGACGGCACCTATCACCGCGCAGCCGGGCTCGACCTCGTGTTTGCAGTCGCCGAACTTGCACTGCTCGAGAAATGGCCGAAACTCGCGGAAGCACGCATCGAGGTGCTCCGATGCCAAACCCCACATCCCCACCTCGCGAAGCCCCGCCGTGTCGACGACATAACCTGCATCGGGCAGCGGGTGGAGCAGCGCGCCGACAGTGGTGTGACGCCCCTTGTTGACCGATTCGCTGATCTCCCCGACGCGAAGATCGAGACCGGGATACATCGCGTTCATGAGAGAAGATTTTCCAACGCCGGACGGTCCCGTGAGCACCGATGTCCGGCCGGCGAGCTGATCGTGGAGCTCCGTAAGCCCCTCTGCCTGCTTGACGCTGGTGTAGTGGACCGGATATCCCGCTACCGCGTAATCGCTGAAGTACGCTTCCACCCAGGGGCGATCGACCAGCTCCACCTTATTGATGACGATGCGTGACTCCAGCGAATTCGCCTCGGCGATCACCAGAAACCGATCGAGCATGCGCTTGTGCGGTTCCGGTTTGGCCGCAGCGAAGACGATGATCACCTGATCGACGTTGGCGGCGACGATGCGCTCGCCGTGCCCTTCCCCCGGAGCCCGGCGGGCGAGCCGCGACTTGCGCGGCAGTATCTCCGCGATGCTCCACTGCGTTCGCGCCGCATCGGTCTCGAGCACGACGCGATCGCCGACGGCGAGCTTGAGAACTTCAACGCTCTCCTGCTTGAGACGCCCGCGCAGGGACGCGTCACGCGTTTCGCCCGCCTCCGTTCGCACCTTCCACACACCGCCCGTTCCTTCGAGCACTACTCCCTGCTCAGTACTCAAGACAGCGGCTCCCCCTCGGTGCGCATCACTTCCCACCACGGCTTCGCGCTCGCTTCGGTCCGCGCACGGATGAGACCGTCGAGAAGTGCCTTCACCGCGTTGAGCGGCAACGCGCCGACGGCGTTGCGGGCAGCTTCCTCGGTCTCTGCAAACTCGAGGAAATCGGTTTCCAGATGGCCAGTTGCAACGGGATCCTCAGCTCGCCAGCGGATGAACAACAGGTACGCACCGAAGGGACGCCCGGCGTCACCGGTCGTATCGGTTACGATCTCGACGCTGTACGATGCAGAATCGCTGCCCTCGAATGCCGCCGGGCGGGCGTGCACAGCCATGTAGCCGCCGATCGTGTTGGCGTCGCCCCTGGTGTGATCGGCAGGAAGGAACTGTCCCATTCAAGCCCGGCGCCTGCCCACCATCTCCTTCAGAATGCTCCCCGTCATGAAAGCGACATTGGCGGGCCGCTCGGCGAGACGACGCATCAGGTACGGATACCACTGCGTGCCGAATGGCACGTACACACGCATCCGGTAACCCTCGCGCACGAGCTGATCCTGAAGATCGCGCCTCACGCCATAGAGCATCTGAAACTCGTATCGCGACACGGGGATGTCGTTCGCCCTGGCAAAGCGCTTCGCTTCGGTCACGATCGTTTCATCATGGGTCGCAATGCCGGGATAGTTGCCGTGCTGCATCAGCGCGTGCATGCAGCGGACGTAAGTCGCATCGACATCCTTCTTGTCCGGGAACGCGACTGCCTCCGGCTCCTTGTATGCTCCCTTGCAGATTCTCACACGGGCCTTGAGCACGTTGGCGCGCTCGACGTCCGCGAACGTGCGGTAGAGATAGCTCTGAAGGACGATTCCGACGTTCTCGCGGTGAGCGGGATACAGGCGCTTTTCGAACAGGTCGAGTGTGCGCTGCGTGTATGCGCTGCCCTCCATGTCGAGCCGGACGAAGGTCTTATACTTCCCCGCGCGCGCCAGGATGGCGTTCATGACTTCGACGCAAAGGTCCTCGGAGATGTCGAGGCCCATCGCCGTGAGCTTCACCGAGACGTTGGCGTCGAGCTTCCGCTCGTGGATCCGGTCGAGCATCTCCACGTACTCCCTGCCCGCCGCACGCGCCTCTTCTTCGTTATGCACGCTCTCGCCAAGCAGGTCGAGCGAAGCGCTGATGCCGCGCGCGTTCAGCCTTGCGACAGCATCGAGCGCCGTCTCGAGTGTCTCGCCGGCGACGAACCTGCTTGCGAAGCTCTTCGCGAGCCCGTTGTTGCGAACGAACCTGAATACCTGCGGCTGGTTCGACAGGTAGAGCAGCGCGTTACGAAGCATGTGCTCGTTTCATAGCGTCGCCGCGAAAGAGCGCCGCGCGTTCACTCTGCCTCTGCGGCTGAGATCGAGAATGCGCCGCACCGAAAACTTGCCGCCGCGCCGCAATCCCCGGTCGAAGAAGTTCCAGGCGGTAAGGCCGTCGTCCGATTCGGGCTCGAGAAGGTAGACGACGAGGGCTCCAAGAGGCTGCGCAGTGGATACGATCCACGACCCTGGTGGAATTATCTGCGGAGCCCGCTCCCATCTTCCCTTGAGCCTCGTTTCGCGGTGGCCCTGAAACGGGCGCGTCGCGTTGATCACCGAGTCGAGCACGAAGCTCTCGCCGCGCGTCGCGGCCCACGCCGTGTCCGACCGCTCGACGACGATTCCGTGGAGGCGAAGGACCCGCACGGCGGCAGTGTCGGCGGGTCCAAGCACATAGGCGGCGGGAGGCAACTTCTCGAGCGTGGGAACGAAACGATCGAAGATCGGCATCTCGACTGACTTGAAGCGTCCGGTGCGGCGCTTGCCGCGCGGGATGCCCGGCTCGGTCACTGTCGTGTCGCCCGTCGACTCCATTTCCTCGGTGAGCACGAGCCCCTTTACACCGCTGGGGATCAGCTCGGACCGAATCGGTATCATCTGCACGGAATCCGTCGCTCTTCCCCACGCCAACGGCTGCGCCGACGCACGACCCGTGAGTGAGCGGATGGTCCCGGCACGCTCCGCCGTCAGCGACAGCAGCTCGGCGACAAACGCATACGTGGACTTGATCCGCTTCTCCAGTGGATCGTGGGAATAGGCTTCGCTGAGAATTCCGATGCGGCCGCGAATCCCGTAATAGTTGGTTCCGAAGCGCGGTCGCGCATCATACGTCGCCCAGCCCCGCGAGACGGTGTCGTCAGAAACGAAGTTGCCGTAGTCGAAGGTCGCGAACCCGCGGCGCACGCGCATGCGCTCGCGCAGCACGGGGAGGAGCGAGTCGCGCGCGTACACGCCGCCGAACACCGCCGCCGGACTCAGCGAAGGAGAGTACGTCAGCGCGTATCCGTGAAAGCTCCCGTTCGTCGTGTGCAGATCGACGAAAACATCCGGATCCCATGCGTTGAACATCGCCAGCGACGCTCTCGTTTCCGGCGCCTCGGCCTTCACGTAATCACGGTTCAGGTCGAGGTTCATTCCGTTGGCGCGGCGGCCGACCGACGCAGGCCCGTTCTGCTCGGTGCGGTTCTCGGCCTGGGGGCCGAATCGCTCGTTGCCGTCGGCGTTGTAGATCGGTACCGCGATCAGCACCAGCGAGTCGAGAACGTTCGGGTCCGGCGAGAGTACGAGGTCGCGCACGAGCGCGAGGAGCGCATCCTTCCCTTCTACTTCGCCGCCGTGAATGTTGGCCTGCACGTATACGATCGGACGGCCGAGCGCCTTCGCCGCGGCCGGTGTCGCGACGAGCGGGCGTGACGCGATCACATATGGGATTTCCCGACCTTCGCTCGTCCGCCCGATCGAGCTGAGCGCCAACGACGCGCTGATCTTTTGCATGGATGACAAAAAGGCCCGAACGTCCGCGTAGCGCGATGTTTCCCGGTAGCCGGTCATCTCGGGGATGGTGCGCGGGGGTGAGCGATCGCTGCCACCCGTTGGTCGTGACGAGACACAACTGCCGGCGAGGAACGCAGCCGCGAAGAGAAACAGACCGCGCGAGAGTTGCACTGCGCTAGACGCGGTCTTCGGGATAAAAGGAATGACCTCCCCGCGCCATCTCCACCAGCAAGTCGGCCGGCTCGAACCGGCCGGGGAAGCGGGAGTTGAGTTCCTCGAGTCGCTGCACGACGACCTTGAGGCCCAGCGTGTCCATGTAGCGGAACGGCCCGCCGCGAAAGGGAGGAAAGCCGATGCCGAATACCGCTCCGACATCCCCGTCCCGTGGAGAACGAATGATCCCCTCGCTCAGGCAGCGGGCTGCTTCGTTCATCATCGCGAGAACGGTGCGCTGTTGAATCTGGTCGGCCGGCATCTCCCCGCTCACTCCGCTCCCTGCCGCCGGCTGATCAGGCTCCGGTACCGGTGCCGCCGGCGCCGGAAAGAGCTTGTAGACCGAATCGTCCACGGCTCCCTTCTTCCCTTCGTCGTCGTACTTGTAGAATCCCTTCTTCGACTTTCGTCCGTACCGGCCCGAGGTGACGACAGCCTGCAGCGAGCGCGCGGGCTGCATGCGCACGGGGAATGCCTCGGACATGATCTTCCCCGCCTTGCTCGCGACGTCCAATCCCACTTCATCAATGAGGGTGATCGGGCCGACGGGGAAACCGAAAGCGACGAGCGCCTTGTCAATCGTGTCTACGCGCACTCCGCTGTCGAGCAGCAGGCCGGCCTCGTTGATATATGGCGAAAGAATTCTGTTCGCGTAGAAACCCGGACCGTCGTTCACCACGATCACCGTCTTGCCCAGCTTCTTTCCGTACGCGACGACGGTGGCGGTGACCTCGGGCAGGGTCTGCCCCGTGGTGATGACCTCGAGCAGCGGCATCTTGTGCACGGGCGAGAAGAAGTGCATGCCGAGCACCCTCTCCGGCCGCGAAGAAGCCGCCGCGATCTGCGCGAT
>JACCRL010000201.1 GCA_013813605.1 Gemmatimonadaceae bacterium | reverse complement strand
CGACTCGGCGGCGCAGCGCGATGCGGTGATGATGGCCTTCGATGAGCCGCTGACCAAGGACCAGGTCATTGCAATCGTACGCGGTTTCATCAAGGACGACGCTGCGCGCGGCCTTCCATAGGATCTTCGTTGCTCGAGGCACGACAAGGGCGCTCCGAAAGGAGCGCCCTTGTTGCAGGAGGAGATGAAGCAAGCGGTTTTAGCGATCGAGTAAGATCGCGCCACGATTTATGCGCGGCAGCTACACCATCCCTGACGAGGCTCATTCAGAATCACAGGCGCGAGCCTCTGACTCTCCTCACCGGCCCGGCCTTGCTCCATGCACCCGAGTATCGGCAGATTCGAGCCTTCTCCCTCCGGAGCACATCCGAATGTACCGCCGGTCACCCTTGCTGGTTTCGGCAGCTGTCCTGACGCTCCTCGCGGCGTGCAGCAGCGAATCAAATCCCGTCGCAACGCCGCCTCCCGTTGTTGCCCGGATCAACGTGACGGCCCCTTCGAGCGCGCTTCCCGTTGGTGGGACTGCGGCCGTGACGGCAACGGTGACCCTCGATAATGGCAGCCTCGTCGTGGATCGCGCCGTCGACTGGGTGAGCAGCAACCTCAACATTGCAACCGTGACATCAACGGGAAAGCTCACCGCGACCGTACAAGGGGTGGGACCTGGAACTGTCATCATCTCCGCAAAGCTGGACGGGAAATTCGGCTCGGTGAGTCTGATGGCGACTCCCCCTCCGCTTCCTCCGCTTCTACCTGAGCAGGCTTTCATCTGGTCCGAGACTGAAGGATTCGTGCTGATTCCTGCCCTGCCCGGTACGACGAGCAACGTCGCCAGCGCAATCAATGTTTCCGGAACGGTCGTCGGCTTCGCGTTCGTGGCATCTCAGGCAGAAGTTCGCCCCTTCCTGTGGACTCGCACACGGGGACCCATTGGTCTCGGGGTGCTCCCCGGATTCAGCTCGTGCTACGCCTCCGGTGTTAATGACGCCGAAGAGGTCGTCGGCACCTGCTATTCCCGGACAGCTCCGCCCCGCGCGTTCCGATGGAGCGCGGCAGCTGGAATGACGGAGTTGCTGGTGCCGTCCCCGGCGGTGGGTAGCGTTGCTTCGGGCATTAACAACGAGGGAGAAATAGCGGGAGCAAGCTATCACTCTACGACCCCTAACTCGGTTCTTCCCCGTCCAGGGCGGTGGAATCGCGCCGGAGCGTTCGAAGCTCTCCAGCTCCCGGCCGGCACCACCCAAGGCTGGGCGTCAGCCATCAATGATGCGGGTCACGCCGTCGGCTGGGCATCGAAGGACGATTACTACTCACCAGTGTCAGCCGTGTTGTGGAAGCGGGGCGGCCAAATCAACATCTTCGGGCTGTGCGAACAAGTTTATTGTGAAATCTTCCCCAGCTCCATCAGCCAGAATGGACGTGTGGCCGGGAATCGCAACGGAGAACCTTTCACCTGGACGGAGTCCACCGGCTTTACAAATCTCACGAGGCCCCAGGGGGCAAGTTTTTCTACAGCCACCGGAATCAACGACCTCGGACAGGTCACTGTGAACGATTTTTTCCGTGGGGAGGTTCGTGCCTCGGTCGTATCGCCCGCCGGAATCCGCCGCAGTATCGGCCATCTGCCTGGGAGGACTTCGACGCAGGTGACGGCGATCAACAATTCCGGCCAGGCAGTGGGTTTCGGACGCTAATCGGCTACCGGAAACAACCCAGGAGGACGGAAAGATGTCGGCTAGAAAAATCTATCTGGTCGCGCTCGCTGCCGTTATCGGTTGCGCCCCTGCGAGCGGTACGCCGGGCTCGTCCAGTCAGGCCGAGGCGCCCCGAAGGTCCAATGTGCTGAGCGCGGAGGAGATAGCGACGCTGCAGGCCGATGTCCCGACGGCATATGACATCGTCGCGCGACTGCGTCCGAGCTGGATGACCGCGCGTGGTGTGACTTCCCTTGGTGCCGACGTCGACGTCAGCGAAAGAGCACTTGTGTTCGTCGACGGTCACCACCAAGGAACGCTCGAGGCGCTCAGAAACATTCAGGCGTACCAGATAGGCGACATTCGGTTCTACAACGTCGCCGAGGCCGTTGCGAAATTCGGGGTGATGGGAGGCAGGACTGGCGTCATCGAAGTCAGGATGAAAAGCTCTTCCCGGCGGTGACGTGCAGCCGCAAGAGCGCTCTGGACAGGCGTCGGCGGGCAGCGCCAGATTCGGAGCTGAACAACTTCCCGGAGCATTTCCCGATGTCAACCCGGTCGCCCTTCCTGTTGTCCGCTGCACTGCTTGCCGTACTGGGAGCGTGCAGTGACTCGAACCCTGTCGGCACGGCTCCGCCTGTCCCCACGGCTTCCCCTGTCGCCCGCGTCGAGGTAATTGCTCCCATCAGTGCGTTGGAGGTGAATCTTACCTCGACCGTTTACGCAACCGTGACTGCCGAGAATGGCTCCCGCGTCGTCAACCGTCCCGTCGAATGGGTGAGCAGCAATAACAACATCGCGACCGTCACTTCGACCGGCAATCTCACCGCCAGGGTGGCGGCCGTGGGAGTTGGGACGGTGGTCATCTCGGCGAAATTGGATGGAAAAGCCGGATCGGTTAGCCTTATCACCTCGTCCCGCCCGGCGCCGCTTCCTCAGCAGGGATTCCTCTGGTCAGAGGCTGATGGCTTTACGATCATCGCTCCCCTGCCCGGGGCCACGGCGAGTTTTCCGACGGGGATCAATAGCGCTGGAACGGTCGTCGGGATCGGCAATGCCAATGGGACTACTCGGCCCTTCATATGGACGCGCGCTCGCGGAACTTCACTCGATCTGGAACTGCTTCCCGGATCGACTTCGTGCTACGCTAACGCAATCAACGATGCCGAGCAGGTCGTCGGCACCTGCTACTCCCAGTCGAGTTCGCGCGCGTTCCGCTGGAGTGCCGCTGCTGGAATGACCGAGGTTGGCGTGCCCGCCGGGGCGGTAGGCAGTACTGCCACGAGCATCAATAGTGCTGGAGAGATTGGAGGAGCAAGTGATGTGTCCAGTGGTTCCACGGTCGTAACCAAGCCGGGCCGATGGAACAGCGCGGGAGTTTTCGAGTCCCTGAAGCTGCCAGGGCTCACCACCTACGGAGCAGTAACGGGAATCGACGACGCAGGTAATGCAGTGGGATACGCGTCCGATGGGGACGACTATTCCTATTCCCCAGTGG
>JACCRL010000181.1 GCA_013813605.1 Gemmatimonadaceae bacterium | reverse complement strand
ACCGACCGAGATCGATTCTCGCTTCGTCTCCACCGAGGAGTTGCGGCACGGCCTTTTTCGGATTGAGCGGAATGCGCAAGGTTCGCGCGACAACGTTTCCTGTACCGCCAGCGAGAATCCCCACCGGTGGGCCGTTGGGAGCGAGTGCGCCGAGGACTTCCATCACCGTCCCATCGCCACCCAGCGTGAACACGGCGCCGTACTTGTGCCCGTGCGACCGCGCGAGAACCGCGGCGTGACCAGGCGCGTCGGTGATCATTTCGTCGCAGTCGACGCCGGCGTCCGCGAATGCCTTGAGGGCGCGGGTACGAATCCTCGCCCCGCGCCGCGATGCCGGATTCACGATCAGCAGTACCCGCTCAATGCGACGGGCCTCGATCGCCTGGGACGTCGCCGCGGTCAAGCGGAGTCGAGTGCCTTGCGCACTTCCCTCGCCAGCGAATCCGACGTGAACGGCTTGGGCAGGAACGATACGTTCGGGTCGTGGAGGCCACGACGGACGATCTCGTCATCGGTGTACCCAGACATGAAGATGACGCGCAGTTCGGGCTTGCTAGTGCGCAACGCCTCCGCGAGCTCGCGGCCATTCATCGCCGGCATGACGATGTCCGTGAGCACCAGGTCGATCCGCTGGCCGGGAATCGCCGCCATCTGGAGTGCATCGCCACCGTGCTGGGCGGACAGTACCGTGTAGCCGCGCGACTGCAGGATTCGCTGCGCGAGGTCACGCACCGAGTCCTCATCTTCGACGAGCAGGATCGTCTCGGTACCGAAATTGGCGGAAGGCGTTGCCTCGCCCGCAGCGTCGGTGACCACCGGCGTCTCCGTCCTCGGGAAGTAGATCCGGAACGTCGTCCCCCTGTCGACCAGGCTCTCCACCTCGATTCCGGCACCAGACTGCTTGACGATTCCATAGACCGTGGCGAGGCCGAGACCCGTTCCCTTTCCCTGACCCTTGGTCGTGAAGAACGGTTCGAAGATCCTGCTCTGCGTCTCGAGATCCATTCCCGACCCCGTGTCAGTCACCTCGAGTAGCACGTAGTGGCCAGGCGGCGCGGGAGACGAGATGTCCACGGCGTGCGCGACGACGTTCGTCTTGCGCGTACGCACTGTGAGCAGGCCACCGCCCGGCATCGCGTCGCGCGCGTTGAGGGCGAGATTGAGAATAATCTGCTGCAGCTGGAGCGGATCCGCGGTGATGTGGCCGACATTCACGCCGCGCACGATCCGGATCTGAATGTCTTCACCGATGAGGCGGCGCAGCATCGGCTCGACGTCTTCGAGCGCCTTGTTGGGGTCTACGACGCGCGGCTGCAGCAACTGCTTCCTGCTGAACGCGAGCAGCTGTTTCGTCAGCCCCGCGGCTCGTTCAGCTGCCTTCTTGATCTCGGTTATGTCCGACTCCTGATCCTCCGTGAGATTGGGCGAGCCGGTGAGGAACTCGATCCTGCCGGTGATCACGGTAAGCAGGTTGTCGAAGTCGTGCGCGACGCCGCCGGCAAGCTGTCCGACGGATTCCATCTTCTGCGCCTGCCGGAGCTCCGACTCGAGGAGCTTCTGCGATGTTACGTCGCGAAGGTTGATGACGATGCCTTCAACCCCCGGAAGGTGCGTGAGGTTGTTCACCATCACGTCGAGCGTCCTCCAGGTGCCGTTCTTGTGACGGTACCTGAACTGTCCGGCGTGCGTTTGCCCGGGATCTTTCATCACGCGCCTCAAGAGAGCGTGGGCGGCGGGAAGCTCATCTGGATGAATGAGGTCAAGGGAGCTCGTGCCGAGCAGCTCCTCCTGGCTATAGCCCAGCCAGCGAGTCATCGCTGGGCTGGCATAGCGACGCTTCGTATCGCTATCGACGATCGCGACCATGTCGTCCACGTTCTCGATGATCGCGCGAAACCGCATCTCGCTCTTGCGCAGCGCTTCGTCCCGCTTCTGCAGCGTTTCCGCCATCGTGTTGAAGGTGTCGGCGAGAACGCTGATCTCGGATCCGCGCCGCACGTGCGAGCGGTGGGAAAGATTGCCGCGCCCCAGTATCGCAGCATCCTCGACGATGCGGCGGAGCGGAAGAATCAGCTTGGTCGCCTGCGTCAGGGCGAGAAAGATCCCCAGAGCGAGGGCGAGCGTGCCAAACCCGACGGCACGCCAGAAATCTTCCTTCTCCTTTGCGAAAGCCACTTCCTGCGCGGTGGCGACGATGGACAGCCACGGCAAGTGGGCAGAAGTTACGAAGCCCGCGAAGACGGGGCGGCCGTCCAGATCCACGACCGCAGTGGTGCCGGCTTTTCTGCCACGAACAGATCGCAACAGCTCGCTGCCGCTCGCGTCAGTGGCAATCCACCGGGACGGCTCGCTCGAACGGAAAACCACGACGCCTTTGTCCGTCACGACGGTAGCAACGCCGTCACGCGGAGATACGTTGCGCGAAAGCTCGCGGCGGAGCCGCTCGATAGGGATGAACCCGACCACGCGCACTCCGCGCGCCGAGTCGGTGTGCGCGATGCTGAGCGTGAGCGGGCCGCTCTTTCCGTACAACGCCGCCGGGCCCTGAACGTCGAAGCCGAGTGGGCGGTCGCCCGCACGTGAAGGTGGAACCACCATCGGGAGCCGCCCGGCGGGCGGCGTCGTGTCGGAGGTTCCGATCAAGCTCCCGTCCAGCGTCGTCACGGCAAAGTGCGCGAACTGAGGCGGCATCTCGCCGGCGACGCCGCGCAGAAGCTCGTCGTTGCGCGCCGAGCCAGACGGATCGGCGCTTACGGAATGTGCGAGTGTGAGAAGGACAGTCTCGATCGCCCCGATCCTGCCGTCGAGACGCCCGCTGACGGCGAGGGCATGGTCGAGCGCCCGCGCCTCAGCGTTCGTCCGCTCGTTGAAACGGTGCTGGCGGGCGACCAGCCCGATGAGCAGGAGGAAGGGTGCAATTGCGGCGACGACCAGCGTCACCAGCCGGGACCGCAGCCCGAAGGTGCGTCTCGGCGCCGGGTTTAGCTGATCCTCTTCCTCACCGGCAACAGCGGGGTCGCTTGCGATCGTCCACCTCCTCGTGGCCTCTCATTCCCACAGAGCGTAGATCATGCCCGGGGCGGGG
>JACCRL010000169.1 GCA_013813605.1 Gemmatimonadaceae bacterium | reverse complement strand
GTACATCTGTCCGACACTGGAAAGCTGGTTGGGCACGTACTGCCGGAGAACCGGAATGGCCTGAACGGCGGCAGCGCGAAGCCGGTTCACCTGCCTCGCGACCCCGGTCATGCCGGAATTCGTCGTTTGAATGCTGCGCTGATCCGTCTGGTCGCGCTGGACGAAGGTGTCGCCCGAGCGCAGCTCGTCGGCAAGCAAGCCCCCGAAAAAGAATGCTCCCTCGCCCAGCGATCCACCGGTGAAGCCCGTGGTCGCATTGTTCAGTCTGGACAGGGCGCCCAGCCGCAGAGCTTCGGCGGCGGCGGGGGTATTGAGATCGGCCGGATCAACGACGTCGGGATCCACGATGTTGAGAATCCGGTCCCTGTTACACGACACGAGTGGCAACGCGCCGGCGAAAAGCGCCAGCGCAGCAACCCGTCTCAACAGCGCGGGATTAATAAATGTTTTCATTGACAATATTCCTGTATGCGCTGAGCGCGATTAGAAGCCGAAGTTGAGTCGCAGGGAGTAGTAGGTCGGTGGCGGCGAAGCCTGGAAGGGATCCTGAACCTCCGATTCCGCCCCCGCGACCATCTCGGGATCGATGCCAGTGAAGCGCGTCCAGGTCTTGAGGTTGCGGCCCGACAGCGTCAGGCTCAGCCTCTCCACGCCAAGCACGCGCCTCTCCGACCAGCTCTTCGGAGCGCTCAGCGTGACGGCGACCTCACGGAGCTTCGTGAAATCCCCCTTGTCCCAGTAGCCCGCCTGTGTGCGCGACGGATGCTCACGCACCGCCGTTGCCCGCGCCTGCTCGGCGAGCGGAGCCGTGATGTCGTTTACACCCCGACAGTTGTTATTCGTCTGGCAGCGGATTCGCTCGGACGAGTTCTTGAGCAGGAAACCGCCCTTGTGGTTGAAGTTGGCCGTCACCCTGACGAGCCGGTCGAACAGATCGACTCCGGGGCTGAACGTTACCTCGACGCGCGGGGTCGAGCGGCCGAGGAATCTGATCGAATCCGCCACAACGATCTCGCTCGCGCTGATGATGCCGTCGCCGTTGATGTCGGTGAACGAGAGGATCTCACGCGACCAGACGCCGAAGGTGGGGTACCCTTCTACCTGTCGCAGCTCCGCGCCGATGGGGGGAACTCCACCCAGGCTCAACAGCTGGTTATCGTTGTTCGCGTAGTTGAGAGTGGCATCAAAACCGAGCCGCTGCGTCTGAAGAATCTGGGCGCGCACGCTGGCCTCGAATCCACTGTTACGCACGGCACCGAGATTCTCGAAGCGGGCGGCCGAAATACCGGCCGAGGGTGGAAGGGTCCGGGATACGAGGGCGTCCTTCGTCCTCTTTCTGTAGGCAGTCAAGGCCATGGTAACGCGGTTGTCGAGCATGTCTACGTCGACTCCCCCTTCAACCTCGGTTGCCCGCTCGGGCTTGAGGTTAGGATTTCCGACGGCGCTGAAGACGATGGCGGGGTTAGCCTGGTCAGCAACGTTGACGGAGGTTCCAATGAAAAAGGGCAGCGCATCGTTGGCGCCGGGCGATGTGCCCGACTGTCCGTACGCCGCCCGCAGCCGAAGCTGATCGAGAAAGCGAGGCTTGGGGAAGAAACTTTCCTCGGAGATAAGCCAGGAGAGACTCGCCTTCGGATAGACTGCCACGGTTGCCTTGGTTCCGAACGCGCTGTTGTTATCGGCGCGGAAGGCACCGGTGAGGAAAAGGCGGTCGCGCAGAGAAAAGGTCTGCTCGCCAAAGAAGCCTGCCGTCACACCGAATGTGGTCGACTCGTCGGCCGTCGGCGTGGCTCCCGCGGTGACCGTTGTCGCTCCCGGCGGCAGATCCTCGCTGGAGGCGCCATTTCGCTGAAAGGTGCTGCGGAAGTACTGAGCGCCACCTGTCGTCTTCGAAGTAATCACCTCGCTGAGCTTGAACTGCGCGGTGGAGCTGACGTCGAAGGTGTACTTGAAGAAGTTGGTACGGTTGTTCGACTTGAAGCCGAGCCGGTTCGTTCCGAAATCGGAGCACTGC
>JACCRL010000044.1 GCA_013813605.1 Gemmatimonadaceae bacterium | reverse complement strand
TGGTCGTACTCCGACATGCGCGGCTTCGCACCGCTCCTCGGTCCCTGGATGTGGTTCAAGCTTTACTGGGCCGCGTGGGCACTGCTTCTCGCAGTGTTCGCGAGGCTGCTCTGGTTGCGCGGCAGGGAGCGCGGGCTGCGGGCCCGCTTTTATCTGGCGCGCCAGCGTCTCACGCGTGCGACGGTCGCAACCGCGGCGGGGGCGGCGGGGCTCATCGTCACGCTGGGCGGGTTCGTCTTCTACAACACGAACGTGCTGAATAAGTACCGCACCGATTCTGAAGTGACGGCGTTGCAGGCTGAGTACGAGCAGCGCTACAAACGCTACGATAGTATTCCGCAGCCCCGGGTAACCGGGAGCAAGCTGCGTGTCGAGATCCATCCGCGCCGCGGTGAGGCGGAGATCCGCGGCTCGTACAACCTGGTGAACTACAACGATGTCGCGATCGACTCGATTCACGTAGCCACGTCACCGCGTGCCAGGCCCGAAGCACTGGCTTTCGACCGAAAGGCTGCACTGGTACTTGCTGACGTGGAGCGCGGCCACCGGATCTACTCCCTCGCCACGCCGCTTCAGCCCGGCGACTCGATGCGGCTCGGTTTCGAGGTGCGCATCCGGCAACGCGGCTTCCGCAACGAGTCTTACGACGCCCCCGTGGTGGCGAACGGCACCTACTTCACGAATCACTGGTTCCCGCAGATCGGATATCAGCAGGGTCGCGAGCTGCTCAGCGCCGGCGACCGGCGCGCGCACGGCCTTGCTCCGCGTCCCGTGCTCGCCTCGCTGTACAACGTCGAAGCCCGCATGAAGTCGTCCGGGCGGGTGACGCTCGATGCCGTCGTCGGTACGGACGAGAGTCAGGTCGCGGTCGCGCCGGGGCGTCTGCTCCGGACATGGAAGGAAGGCGGACGCCGTTACTTCCACTACTCGGCCGATGCCGACGCGGGCAGCGAGACCGGATTTTTCTCCGCCAGATACGCGGTGCATGAATCAAAGTGGAACGACGTCACCATCCAGGTCTTCCACCACCCGGGACACAGTGCGCACGTGGAGCGCATGCTGCGCAGCGTGCGCGCTTCACTCGAGTACTACACGAAGAACTACGGTCCCTACCGTCACCGGCACTTGAGTGTTGTAGAGCAGGCAGGCAACGGCACGGGCATGCACGCCGAGGCCGCGATGATCACCCACGCCGAGGGGTTCGCACTATGGAATCCGAAGGACGGTGCGGGCAGGCTCGACCTGCCGTCGGCGATCGTCGCACACGAGATGGGGCACCAGTGGAACATCCCGCTCGCACGGGTCGAGGGACTTCCGGTGATGGCCGAGGGCCTGGCCTGGTATACGGGCATGCAGGTAATGCGGGAGCACTACGGTCCTGCGCAGCTCCGCCGCCTCATGCGCTTCATGCGCCAGCCGTATCCCTACCCGCAGATACGGCGCGGCGAGCCGTTGCTCCGGGGCCAGGACCCCTACATGGCCTACCGCAGGGCACCGTTTGCGCTGCACGCGCTGACCGAGTACATGGGCGTTGACCGGGTCAACACCGCGTTGCGACGACTGATCGAGAAGCACGGTTCGGGAGCGCCGCCGCTTGCGACCACGCTCGATTTTTATCGCGAGCTGAAGGCGGTTACCCCGGACTCCCTGCAGTACCTGCTGCACGACCTCTTCGAGGTGAACACGTTCTGGGAGTTCGAGGCCGATCGAGTCACGGCAGAGAAAACACAGGCGGGCACCTGGCAGGTCACGCTCAACGTGCGCGCGCGAAAGGTGGTGGGCGACAGCGCGGGCGTAGAGACCGAAGTGCCGATGGATGAGTTGGTGCCGATCGGAGTATTCGGTCGCGGCGAGCCGGGTGATGAGTTGAGTGCGCCGCTCTACCTGAAGATGCATCGCATCCGCTCGGGCAAGCACGCGATCACGGTGACGGTGCCGCGCGAGCCCGCTCTGGCGGGCATCGACCCCTACCACCTGCTCGACTGGGAGGAGCGGGAGGATGACGGCAATATCGAGAAGGTGAAGATCGGGAAGTGAGTGCTTCTCCTCACGCACTTGCGTACTAACTCAATCCCCAGTCCGCAATTGCAGTTTCTCCGTCAAGGTTCGTTAGGCGCCACGTCGTTAGCCGTCGCCGCAACGCGCCCATCGCGAAGCACGAGATCGAATTCCATCCCGGGATGAAACTGCTGCGCGGATGTAAGCGCTGACCCGTCCGGCGCGCGTGCAACCGAATACCCGCGCGAAAGAGTGGCAAGCGGACTGAGAACGTCGAGCTTCCCCGCAGCTTCCCTCAACAGCGCCCTCTTCCCGCCGACAACGCGTACGAGCTCGCGCTGCATTGCCGTTGCACCCCGGTCCATGCGCCGGCGCGACTGCGTAAGCCGCGCGTGCATCAGCGCGTCGAGATTCCTGCGCGCCCGCAAGATCGTGCCCTCCATCTGCTCACGCGTCCCCGACGCTGCCTCGGCTGCCGCCGACGGAGTGGCGGCACGATAATCAGCCACCGCATCACACACCGTGGTATCAACCTCATGCCCGACCGCCGAGATGACCGGAATGGGCGACGCCGCGACAATGCGTGCGAGCCTCTCATCATTGAACGCCCAGAGATCCTCCTGCGCCCCGCCGCCCCGGCCGATGATCACCACCTGCGCCCCATTCCACCTTCCAGCGCGAAGTATCCCGCGCGCGATCTCGGCGGCGGCGCGGTCGCCTTGCACTTTCGCCGCACAAAGCACGATTTCCACGGCTGGATTACGCCGCCTCAGCACCGAGACGATGTCGCGGAACGCGGCCCCGTCGGGACTGGTGACGACGGCAACACAGCGCGGAAACGGCGGCAGTATGCGCTTGCGGCTTTGCTCGAGCAAACCGTCCTTGCGCAGCCGCGCGAGCGTGAGCTCCATCGCCTTTCGCCAGAGGCCATCACCCACCGCCTCGATGCGCCTGGCGGTGAACTGAAGATCGCCCCGCGCCGTGTACACGGTCATCTGCCCCCAGATGACCACCTGCATCCCGTCGTCAGGCGGGGCCGGAATGCCGCGCTGATCGCGCGACCAGGTGACGCAGCGCATCTGCGACGTGCGGTCGCGAAGGCCAAAATACCAGTGGCCGTTGCGGTGCTTCGTGAAGCCGGTGATCTCGCCGCGCACCCACACCGGGCCGAGCGTCTCTTCCACCACCGCGCGCGTCAACTC
>JACCRL010000149.1 GCA_013813605.1 Gemmatimonadaceae bacterium | reverse complement strand
TGCGCGGGGGAAGACCGGTGGGACGGCTCCTGCTGCTGCGGAGGTGCCTGCTCCCGCGAACGTCGAGGTGAAGGCGGAGGCTGCTGCTCCGCCTGTCCAGAAGGCGCCGGTTGCTGGCGGGACGCGTGAAACTCGCGAGAAGATGACTACGCGGCGGAAACGGATCGCGGAAAATCTTTTGCAGTCGCAGCACAACACCGCGCATCTCACGACGTTCAATGAAGTCGACATGTCGGCGATCAATGCGTTGCGTGAGAAGTTCAAGGAAAAAGTCGAGAAGGAGCATGGCGTGAAGCTTACGTTCATGCCCTTCTTCGTTAAGGCGGCGTGCGCGGCGCTCAAGCAGTTCCCGATGGTCAATGCGCAGATCGATGGTGATTCCATCGTCTACAAGCATTACGTGAACATGGGTATCGCCGTCGCGTCGGAGCAGGGGCTCGTCGTCCCGAATCTCAAGGATGCGGACCGCAGAAGTGTCATCGAGCTGAGTGGCGACATCGCCGCCATCGCCAAGCGCGCGCGTGACTCGAAGCTGTCGATGGAAGATCTCACTGGCGGCACGTTCACCATAACCAACGGCGGCGTGTTCGGGTCGCTCATCTCCACGCCGATCATCAACTATCCGCAGGTCGGCATCCTCGGGTTGCACAAGACGCAGGACCGGCCGGTCGCAATCGAGGGCAAGGTCGAGATCAGGCCGATGATGTACGTCGCGCTGTCGTACGACCACCGCATCGTCGACGGACAGCAGGCCGTCCTCTTCCTCGTACGGGTAAAGGAGCTGATCGAGGATCCGGCCGCACTGCTCATCACCTAGATGATCGACTGCGATCTAGCGATCATCGGCGGCGGGCCCGGGGGCTACGTCGCCGCGATCCGGGCGGCACAGCTCGGGCTCAATACTGTCTGCGTGGAGATGGACAAGACGCTTGGGGGCACCTGCGTCAACGTCGGCTGTATTCCGTCCAAGGCGCTGCTCACATCATCCGAGCACTACGAGTTCGCGCGGTTGCACGCGGCCGAGCATGGCGTGAAGACCGGCGACGTTTCGCTCGACCTGGCGACGATGATGAAGCGGAAGGACACCGTCGTCGGCCAGAACACGAAGGGCATCGAGTTCCTGTTCAAGAAGAACAAGGTCGTCTGGGCCAAAGGACGCGGCACACTCAAGCGCGACCGCGTCGTGGAAGTGACGGCCGAAGATGGAAAGGTCGAGTCGTACCGGGCGAAGAATGTCATCATCGCCACCGGTTCAGTTCCCGTCGAGCTCCCCTTCCTCCGCTTTGACGAGAAGCGTGTGCTTTCCAACGTTGGCGCGCTGAGAATCCCGGAGGTGCCGAAGCATCTGCTCGTCATTGGCGGCGGCGTCATCGGGCTGGAGCTCGGATCAGTCTGGCGCCGGTTGGGCGCAAAGGTCACCGTCGTCGAGCTGGCGCCGACGATTCTTCCGGGCAACGACGACGACATCGTGCGCGAGGCAGACAAGGTCTTTCGCAAGCAGGGTCTCGACCTTCGCGTCGCAACGAAGGTCACCGGCGCGCGACACGAAGGCAATCACGTGCTCGTTGAGATCGAGAAGGACGGCAAAGGCGAAACGATCGATGCCGATTACGTATTGGTATCGGTCGGGAGGAAGCCTTCACTCTTTGGCATCGACGCCGCTGGCTTCGAGCTGAAGCTCGGCAAGCGCGGAGAGATACTCGCCGACGATCAGATGCGCACCAACATCCCGAACGTTTTTGCGATCGGCGATGCGGTGGGCGGCAAGCTCCTCGCGCACAAGGCCGAGGAGGAGGGCGTGATCGCCGCCGAGGTGATTGCGGGGCACAACGTGCGCATGAACTACAAATCGATGCCGTCGGTGGTGTACACGTGGCCGGAGATCGCAACTGTTGGGCTGGCCGAACATGAGGTGAAGGCAAGCGGCCGGAAGTACAAGGCCGGCAAGTTTCCCTTCTCGGCGAACGGCCGGGCGCGGACGTCCGGCGACACGACGGGGTTCGTCAAGTTCATCGCCGACGCCGAGACGGACGAGCTCATCGGCTGTCATATGATCGGGCCGAACGTTTCGGAGATGATCCAGGAAGTGGTGCTGGCGTTCGAGTACGGCGGGTCGTCGGAGGACATCGGTATCACCGTGCACTCGCACCCGACGCTCAGCGAAGCGGTGAAGGAAGCCGCGCTCGGCGTGCTCGGCCGCTCGATCCACATCTGAGCATGCAGGCAGCGCCGGTCAAGGCAACCGAGACGATCAGGCCGATGGTCGCGGCCGACCGCGAGCCGTTGCGCGTGCTGCTGGAAGCGGTGTCGAATTTTACGCGCGAGGAGGTGGAGACGGCGCTCGAGCTGGTCGACGAGTGGCTGAAGACTGGAGAGAAGAGCGGGTACCTGACGTACGTTCAGGAACAGGGCGACGACCCGGCCGCGCGACGCATCACGGGTTACGTCTGCTTCGGCGAGACCCCGTTGACCGTCGGGACGTTCGATCTTTACTGGGTGGCGGTGGATTCGGCGTTGCGCAGCCGCGGGCACGGCCAGGCGCTGCTCAAATTCGCGGAAGCCGAGATCAAGAACCGTGGCGGCCGGCTTTTCATGATCGAGACATCATCGCAGCCGACGTATGCGGGAACTGTCGCGTTTTACGAGAAAGCTGGATACAAGCTGGCGGCGCGGATCCAGGAGTTTTACAACGAGCGGGATGACAAGCTGATATTCTCGAAAAAACTCTGACGGCCCGTACCCCAAGCCCACCTGAGCGAGATCAGGGTCCGGTGTCGGTCGGGAGCCTCACGCCGACAGTCTGCGCGATTGGTTGAAACCAAACTTCAACGTGGTGATACATGATCAGGATGAAAGGACGTTCTTGCCTCTTGTTGATGATCGGGGCGCTGTTGCTGGCGGGTGACGGACGAGCAGCGGCGGCTCAACGTACAAATCCCATTGCCGTCGAATCTCACAAAGGTTTCACGGCCGATCTTCCCCGGGGTAGCGAAGCGGCTTTCCATTCGCGAAAAATGTTCGGGGATCAGGCCAGGCGGGGGGCGATAAAGGGTGCACTCGTCGGTGCAGGAATAGGAGCGGCAGTCGGATTCATTGCGGCCTTCTGGAGCACGCATCAGCCCCGCGTCAAAGATCACTCTGAGGACGCCCTGGCCTATATCGCGGTGCCCGTCGGAGCAGTCGCGGGATTCGTCGTGGGCGGCGTCATCGGCGGGACGAGGGGGGCAATGAGGGATCGGGAGGCGCGCCGTTAACGTTTAACCAATGGCAGGCGTCCACCTCTTGTAATCACCAGCCTGACGAGAGGGGAGCCCAAGATGAGAAAGCTTGTTCTGTTTGCCGGCGCGACAGCGCTGCCAATCCTGATTGCCGGCAGCGCCGCCGGACAAACTTCGCCACCGCGAACACCCATGGCCGCCGCGGCCACTCGCGAAGCCGTCCGCGAGCTCCCAGCCGACCAGCAGATAATTCACGCCCTCAGTCGCCTTACCTTCGGCGCGAAGCCCGGGGATGTTCAGCGCGTGCGCGCAATCGGCCTCGACAAGTGGATCGACCAGCAGCTGCACCCTGACCGCATCGACGATTCAGGCATTGACTCGTTCGTGAAGCGATACCCGACGATCAACGGCGACCAGACGGAGCTGCTCCAGCAGTACAAGAGGGATCAGCAGCAGAGACGCCAGGTGAAGCGGGCGACGACCGCTGCCGACAGCGCCGCAATGCGTCGCGAGATGCAGCAGATGTTCAACTCGCGCCGCACTATCGTCACCGAGTTGCAGTCAGCGCGCGTTGCGCGCGCCGTCGCCAGCGAGCGGCAGCTGCAGGAAGTGATGACGGACTTCTGGCACAATCACTTCAACGTGTTCGCGCAAAAGGGTGCGCCGGAGCCTTACTTCCTGGCCGACTACGATCGCACGGTGATCCGCCCCAACGCGCTCGGCAAATTCCGCGACCTGCTGGAGGGCGTCGCAAAGAGCCCGGCGATGCTTTTCTATCTCGACAACGCCCGCAGCACGGCTGACAGCACCCGGCCCACGCTCGCCAATGAGCAGCGCAACCGCGCTCGCGCCGGTGCGGGAGCAATGCGGAGAATGCCGCGCCGTCTCCCCAACGGAATGACGCCCACGCCCGAGCAGATGCAGCGCTTGCAACAGCAACAGGGGCGCCGCGGCGGGCTCAACGAGAACTATGGTCGTGAGCTGCTCGAGCTTCACACGCTCGGCGTCGACGGCGGCTACACACAGCAGGACGTGATCAACGTCGCGCGCGCATTCACGGGGTGGACAATCAGGCAGCCGCAGCAGGGTGGCGGGTTCATCTTCCGGCCGCAGGTTCACGACGCGGGCGAAAAGGTCGTGCTCGGCCACAGGCTTGCCGCGGGACGCGGCATCGAGGACGGTGAACAGGTGCTCGACATTCTCGCCCGCAGTCCCGTGACGGCGCGCTACATCGCCACCAAGCTCGCGCGCCGCTTCATCAGCGACGTGCCGCCACAAGCTGTGGTCGACCGCGCCGCGAAGACATTTCTCGCAACCGATGGGGACATCCGCGAGG
>JACCRL010000145.1 GCA_013813605.1 Gemmatimonadaceae bacterium | reverse complement strand
GGCTTCGACGTAAGACGGCTCGGTGACCGAAAAGACCGCCCACCGGCCGTTGGGACTGAGAGCGGGCGCACCGACCCGCTTCATGAGAAAGACATCCGCATGAGTCAACGTGCGTCGCGCTGACCCCTGTGCGGCGATACTGGCGGACGGGAGCGCCGCCGCGCCGAGGAACAGAAACAAAAGGCGAGTTTTCACACTGAACTCCTTGGAATGGTTCGAGACCAACAGTCGTCAGGCAGAAAAGAACAGGGTGATGCTGTCAGCCTCTCGCGGGCAACGATAGAACATCCCGCATCGTAAATACGCCCTTTCGGCCGATTAACCAGCCCGCTGCGCGCAGTGCGCCGGCGGCGAAAACGCTGCGGTCCCGCGCGTTGTGGGTGAGCGTGAGCTGCTCGAACATGGCGTCGAACACAATCTCATGGGTTCCCGGCACTGATCCCGTGCGTATGCTCGTAACCGGGACGGAAGCGCCAAGCCCTTCGCGAACGGCACGCTCGATCTGGATCGCGGTGCCCGATGGCGCATCCTTCTTTGCGCTGTGATGCGTCTCGACGATGTGAGCGTCGAAGCCTTCCGTCGCCCGCATGAGCTCACCCGCGTGCCGGGCGAGCTCGATCATGACATTCACGCCGAGCGAAAAATTCGCCGACCACAGAAGCGCGGACTTCGTTTCCTCCGCCAGGCGGGTCATGCTGGGAAGCTCGTCGTACCAGCCGGTGGTCCCCGCGACTACCGGGCAACCGGCGCGGAGGCATGCGGTGATGTTTCCCACCGCCGCGGACGGCTCGGTGAACTCGATGGCGACCTGGGCGTTGTTCAGCGTTGCAGGCGTGATACCTTTGCCGCCGGCGTTTGAACCTTCCCCGATGATCGCCGCTACAGTCCAGCCGCTGTCCGCGGCCAGGCGCGCTACTGTCCGGCCCATCTTCCCATCACCGATGACCGCGATGCGCCGAGTGGTCATTTGCGCTTCTTCTCCGCATCGGAGAAGAACTCACCGTGCAGCCGCTCCATCGCCGTGTTGAGCGCGTCGCCGTCAATGATGATCGTGAGGTTGATGCCGCTCGCGCTCAGCGACACCATGTGAATCTGCAGATCCCCCAGCGCGCCAATCGCCCTTCCCATCGCGCTGCTGCTGTCGCTGATCGCCGCGCCAACCACCGCGACGATGGCAAGGTCTCTCTCGACCGACACGTCACCGAGGGCCGACAGATCGACCAGCAGCGACTCGATGCCCGTCGCGTCGTCAACGGTCATCGAGACCGAGACTTCAGACGTCGCAACGACGTCCACCGACACGCCGTTGCGCTCGAAGATCTCGAACACCTGGCGCAAAAAACCTCGCGCGAAAAGCATCTTCGCGGCGCCCACCTTCACGACCGTCACGCCGCCCTTCCCCGCGATCGCGCTCACCGGCCGGCGCGGCGCGTCGAACGTTATCCGCGTGCCGTTGCCGCCCGGGTTGCGCGAATTGTAAATGAAGACCGGAATTCCCAATCGTACCGCTGGGGCGATCGTGTTCGGATGCAGCACCTTCGCGCCGAAGGATGCCAGCTCTGACGCTTCGTCAAACCGGATCTGCTCGATCAGGCGGGCACCCTTCACGACGCGCGGATCACCCGTCAGCATTCCGTCGACATCGGTCCATATCTCGATCGTGTCGGCATGGAGCGCCGCACCCAGCAGCGAGGCGCTGTAGTCGGACCCGCCGCGACCAAGCGTGGTGGTGATACCATCTGCTGTCCTGCCAATGAAGCCGCCCATTACCGGAACGCGCCCTTCCTGAATGACCGGCTGCACCACCTCGCGGGCGCGCTCGGCGATTTCATCGATCTGCGGCTCGGCGGCGGTGAAATTCCTGTCTGTCACGAAAACATCGCGCGCGTCGATGTGCTCGGCCGGGATATCGCGCAGGCGAAAGAACGCCGCAACGAGCTGAGAAGAGAGGATTTCGCCGAACGACGCAATCGCATCGAAACTTCGGGGCGTCGCGTGGCCGAGAGTGGCAAGCGCCTCGGCAAGACTCGCCAGCTCGTCGAAGCTGGCGCTGATGTCGGCAGCGATCTCATCCGCCGCTTCCGAGCCACGAAGAAGATTCTCGCACTCGGTCAAATGACGCGAGCGGATCGTTTCCACTCCGCGCAGCGCTCCGATAAGATGCCCTTTCGCCGCTTGCTCCCCCACAGCGAGGAGGGCGTTCGTTGCACCGCCGAGGGCTGACACCACGACTGCGGGCTGGCGGTCGAGACGACCTTTGACAATTCCCGCGGCGCGCTCGATCGCCTCCGCGTCACCCACCGACGTGCCGCCGAACTTGACGACGATCACGCTTTGTCGAGCGCGCCGGTGGAAGCGAGCAGCTCCGCGTTCAGCACCGACCCGCCCGCCGCGCCGCGAACGGTGTTGTGTCCCAACGCAACCAGCCTCAGATCGAGCACGGCGTCGCGTCGCACGCGTCCAACCGTGACGGTCATGCCGTCCCCTGCATTCACATCACGCTTGGGCTGCGGCCTGTCCAGAGCATCGGAAACGACGAGCGGACGCTCGGGACGCGACGGCAATCCCTTCGTCACCTCGGAGCCCTCCCACCCCCGCATCGCGGAGATCGCCGCTTCCGGCGTTGGCGGAGACTCGAATCCGATCGTCATGCAGATCGTGTGGCCGTGCTCGACCGGGACGCGGTTGGTGTGAGCGCTCACCTTGAACGCGGCGCTGGTGATCTCGTCATCAGCGTAGGTACCGAGAA
>JACCRL010000108.1 GCA_013813605.1 Gemmatimonadaceae bacterium | reverse complement strand
GCGCGTGACTCCCTCCGAAAGGCTGGATGGACGCGTGCTGCGCAATGCCATCAGGTAAAGCGCCACTCGAGGCGGTATGGAAGGCACTCGACGAAGCGGCGTTCGGCGCGGCGCAGATCCTAAATCTGCGCGAATCTCTTCCCACCGCTGCCGATGCGCGCTTTCGAGCTGAAGCCTGGCTGAGAGAGAAGCAGGTGCAGGGTTCCAGGGAAGTTCTCCTCATCACCGGCCGCGGTAACAACAGCCCCGGCGGCGTCTCTCCGGTACGGGAAGCAGTTCGCAGCCTGCTGGCGGCGCTCAGGCGCCGGGGAGTCGTGGCGGAATGGCGGGAGCACAACCCGGGATCGTTCGCGGTGCGACCGGCCCCGATATCGGCGCTGCTCGCCGCGCCGAAGCGGAGAAACGGGCGCGCCGATGGCGTCAATCCCCCGGTGATCGCATCGCTCGAGGCACTCGAGCCGGAGACTATAGCGCTGCTCAGGCGCCTGGCGCAGCGGTCGCTCGAATCGCTCGGCGTGCGCGAGACTGAAAAGTTCGTCGCGGCGGAGATGACGGCGAAGTTCAACAGTCTGGCGGGCGGCGTCACGCCCGGAGTGGAGGGCGAGGTGCGGCTGCGGGACGCGATACGGTCGGCGCTGGAAGATCTCGACGGCTGAGGTAATAAAGCTGCGTAGCGTATAAAAATTACCGACCAGTCGGCCTGGACATTGCGAGATTGGTTGCGCGAGATGAAAGGCGAACCAGCGCAAACTCACAGCAGCAGGCTCTCCGCGCTGGAGATCGCGCCCATCATTCCGTATAGCGCGAAAGCAACCTGGCCCGCGGGATTCCAGATATACCAGCGGGGCGCCCATGCCGATGGCGTGTTCATGGTTCTCGAGGGTCACGTCGTCCTGCGCAATCGCATCAAGACAGGCCGCGCGTTCGTGCCGTCGATCGCCACCGTTGGCCAGGCCTTCGGGAGCGAAGGACTTTCCGGCAACGGCAAGTACGTCACCGATGCGAACGCATCCGACGAAGCACGCACGCTCTTCCTCAGCAGCTCCCAGTTTCGCGCCTTCGTGCGTGAGCGCTCCGGCGAGGCGCTCGCGTTCGTGTCACAGATGATGTCCGAGCACGCACACCTGCTCGAGCGCCTGCACGAGCTTGCGGCGCTGAGCGTAGATGAGCGCCTCGCCGCAACGCTCGGAGTCCTGAGCGCCGACAGCTCCTTTACGGATTCCAGTGGCAGACTTAAGCTGGAGAACGGTCACCACCGCCTGTTGTGTGAAATGGTGGGTGCAACTCGCGAGTCCATCACACTGGCGTTGAGCCGGCTGGTAAGCGCCGGAATCGCCGAGCGCGCCGGAACGACTTTCCTCATCGCGCCGGCCCTGCTTCATGCGACAGGTCCACAGGCCGGCAACGGTGAAACGGCGGTGCCCTTGACCAGGGAGCTGGCGCGACCGACATCCTAGCCGGATGAAGGGTTCTAACACCGATAGAATTCGCGCTGGCGCCGAAGCGATCGACCTGAAGGGGAGGGGCTTCCGTGGAGCTCTTCTCCTTCACGGTTTTGGGGACACGCCGCAAACGCTTCGTCTTCTCGCGCTGCGGCTGAAGAAGGATGGCTACGCCGTGCGTGCGCCACTGCTGCCGGGACATGGCCGGACGATGGCCGCGTTCACCGCATCGAGCGCCGACGAGTGGCTCGACGCGGCGCGGAGCGAGCTGCTCGAGATGCGCAGGCAGAAATCGTCAGTTGCGCTGGTCGGTCTCTCGATGGGTGGAGCGATCGCAACTATCCTCGCCGCCGAGTATCCCGACATTCCCGCGCTGGCGTTGATCGCCCCGTACCTGGCGATGCAGCGTCACGTCGCGATCGCCGCATCGGTGCATCTGGCGTGGGGAAAATTTGCTGGCGAGATCGACGGAAGCAGTCCGCGATCCATACTTGACCCGAAGGAGAGGAAAAAGAATCTGGCGTACGGCAGCGTCACCGGCGGGACGCTTCACCAGCTGTTGCGCGTCGTGCGCATGGCAAAGCGGGCACTACCAGGAGTGAGATCTCCGACGCTGCTGATCCAGTCGCGTGAGGATCCGCGCTGCTCGCCGCGCACCGCCAGCCAGGCCATCGCCTCGCTGGGCTCCACCGAAAAAAAGCTCGTCATGACGACTGGAGCGGGCCATGTGATCACGGTCGACTACGGCCGCGAAAAAGTTTTCGATGAAGTCAGCTCGTGGCTGACACTGCACCGCGGGGAGGGCACGACAGCCGCTTCACTGTGAAGCGGCTGTCGTGGTCCCGCTGGCTAGAACCGGTCGGAGACGAATCCCGAGACGGAATCGACGCCACGCTCGGCAAGTCCCGCTGCCTGCGAGGCTACGCTCGTAGCGACACGCTTGACGCGCGCCACTGGAGAGCGGTTCGCCTTACGCGTCCTTGCGCCCTTGCGAGCGGAGCTCTTGCGAGCGGTCGAGCCGCGCGTCCTTGCTCCCTTCCGCGCTGCCGCGCTGCGCTTCGCACTCTTGCGTGCGCGAGTCGCGGCACCCTTCTTGGCAGCGACCTTACGCTTGGCCTTGCGAACGACCCTTTTAGCCTTGCGAACAACTTTACGAACGGCCTTCCGAGCGCCGGCCTTTTTCCGTCCGACCTTGCGAGCGACACTCTTGCGAGCAGCGCTCTTTCTCTTTCTGCCACTTCGTGCAGCACTGGACTTCTTCTTTGCAGCCATGGGAAAGCTCCGTGTTGGAGGGATTCGTACAACCGGATAGCAAGATTCGCGCACAACAAGTTGTTCTACATGGAGTGCCGCCGCAATCACATTCGGCGAGCGCGCACTAATCGGCGGTCGAGCGTGTCTCCCCGTGATCGAGCATCCAGAGTCGCTCGGCGGGAAATCCCGCCGCTTCCCACTGTTCGCGCAGCACGCGCGGCGGCTCGTCCATCGGTTCGTCGGTGAGCTTGAATGTTCCCCAGTGACCGGGCGTCATGCGCATGCCGGCGGGACCACCCAGCGCCTCCAAAGCTTTCAGCGCGTCAGCCGGATCCATGTGCACCGTGCTCATGAACCACCGCGGCTCGTACGCTCCGACAGGCAGAATTGCGAGGTCAAAGGGTCCGAGCCTGCTGGCGATCTCGCCGAACTCCGGGTGCAGCGCGGTGTCGCCGGCAAACAGCGTCGCATGTGCGGCCGATCGCAGCGACCAGCCGCACCAGAGCGTGGAGTTGCGATTATGGACGCCACGTCCCGAAAAGTGTTGCGCGGGTATCGCGGTGACGGTGACGCCCATCGTGTCGGCGGCATCCCACCAGTCGGCCTCGAACACATCGCGCGCCCCGAACCGGCGCAACGTGCGCGCGACCCCGAGTGGGGCGTGCCATCTGATCGCCGGAAAGCGCGCGGCAAGGCGTCGCACGGTGTCGCGGTCGAGATGGTCGTAGTGGTCGTGCGAGATGAGCACCATGTCGATGGGCGGCAGGCGGTCGAAGTCCACCGCGGCCGGCACCCAGCGTCGGGGGCCGGCGAAGGCGAACGGGGATGCGCGCTCACTCCAGACCGGGTCGGTGAGAATGTTCAGTCCACCCTGCTGCAGCAGAAAAGTGGACTGTCCAACCCAGGTGATCGTCATCTCACCTGGTTCAGCGCGCGGGACGACGAAGCGCGGCACTGCTCTCTGAAAAACCGCGGGGTCAGGATCGGCCCGGCGGGGATTTCGCGCCCGTTCGACCAGCACCCACCTGAGGAAGTCCAGGAAGCCGTGGGGATGCGCACCCGGCCAAGGATTCCGAAACCCACCGCCCGGACGGTGGTGGGCGAACGGCGGTTTCAGACTGCTACGGCGGGCTGAAGGTTTTCCTCGAGATGCTCCGCCGCCTTCATGCCGACCAGCGCCACCGACACGGGCATCGACCGCGCAAAGGCGATGGCGCGCTGGGCGTCGCTGGCAAAACCCGGGAACGCCGCACCGAGCTCCGCCGGCAGCGAGCGCGTCAGCTGCGACTGCATCAGCGTCGCGCTGCCGACGACTGAAACGCCGAGCTGTGCCGCCGCCTCGAGAGCGGGAACGAGTCCGTTTCCGGCAAGCTGCTGCGTCGGCAGACGTGCCGCTTCGGCCATCGCGAGGTTGACGGGGAGCTGGATCGCCCGGAAATGATGACCCTTTCCGCCTGCCTCGACGGCGATTTCCAACAGAGCCTCGAGACCGAGGTGATTGCGTGACGACGGGGGAACGCGGAAGCCCTGCCACGTCGCGCACCCATAGACGCCGATCGCGCCGCGTGACACCTGCTCCTCAAGCGTGGTGAACGCGGCGCGGATGACATCGCGGAACTGTGCGGACTCGATCACCTCGAGCTGCTGCTCGGGATTGTGCAGGTAATAGACATCGATGCACTCGATGCCGAGGTTGCGCCTGCTGCGTCCGATCTGGTCGGCGAGATACCGCTGTGTGAGACAGTGTCCGCCGGCAACGACGTCGGACGGCGTCATTACTCCAGGCCCGAAGTATTCGCTCTGCAGAAATCCGCGGTAGCCCTCGCGCGTGTTCGGAGGGCACCAGTCGAGCGGGATGTAGCCGCCCTTGGTGCAGACGACGACCTCGTCCCTGTTTACCGCGCCGCTCGCAACGGAGCTGCGGAGCGCGGAACCCACCGCGCGCTCCGAGCGCTGGCAGCGGTAGTTGATGGCGGTGTCGAGAAGATTTATTCCGCGTCGGAGCGCCAGCGAAATCGTCTGCGCATACCGCTGGTCCTCGGCGTCGTCACATTCGCCGAGGTATGTGCCGAGTCCGAGCGAGGAAACGTGGAGGCCATCAGCGAACGGCCGGTAGAAATCCGGCTCGTGCGCGGAAGAAAAGCGCTGCTCGTAGCCTCGCGTTCCTTCGGCGGTCGCTTTTCCCGCCAGCAGTGTATCAGTTCTCTTGAGCCGAGCCATGTGCGGAGAGGGTACGGCCACCAGATAGCTGCCGCAAGCCCGAGCGCGGAAACGGTGGCCTCTGTGTTGCGCATCGGGTAGATTCAGTCAGTAGTCGTCCTGGTCACATTGGAGCAGTAAATGCCGGATTTTGGAAGCTGGGCCACCGCTTGGTGGAAGCCGATCCTTTTTGTCGTCGTCGCAGGGCACCTCACCAACGTCTCGGTGACTCTGTTCCTGCACCGCGCGCAGACGCACCGTGGCGTGAAGCTGCACTACCTGGCCGCGCTCCCGATGAGGCTCTGGCTTTGGCTGTCGACAGCGATCGTGACCAAGGAATGGGTGGCGTGCCACCGCAAGCACCACGCATTCGCGGACAGGGAAGGGGATCCGCACAGCCCTGTGATGGAGGGGCTGCGCGAGATCGTTCTCAAGGGCGCCTTCTACTATAGAAAGGCCGTCCGCCAGCCCGGCATCCTCGACAAGTACGGCAAGGGCACGCCCAACGACTGGCTCGAGCGCCACCTGCTCTCGCCGCTCAACTGGGTCGGAATTCTGGTGATGCTGGTGGTCGATGTCTATCTGTTCGGGTTCTTTGTCGGGCCGATCGTCTGGGGTGTGCAGATGATCTGGATCCCCTTCTGGGCGGCCGGCATTATCAACGGCGTCGGGCACGCCGTTGGCTACCGCAACTTCGAGGTCAAGGACGAGAGCCGCAACATCTCGCCGATCGCCATCTGGCTCGGCGGCGAGGAGCTCCACAATAACCACCACCACGATCCGCACTCGGCCAAGTTCAAGGCAAAGTGGTACGAGTTTGACATCGGCTGGTTCTACCTCCGCCTGCTCTCACTCTTCGGGCTGGCGAAGATCGAATACGCGCGGTCCTAGGTAGCGCGTGCCGCAGACGGTAACCTGCGCGCGCTGCGCACAGACCCGCGCGGGTTTCGAGAAGCCTCCCTTTCCCGGCGCCATCGGCGCCCGCGTCGTGGAAGAGATCTGCACCCAGTGCTGGGCCGACTGGCAGAAGCAGCAGACGATGTTGATCAACCACTACGGCCTGAACGTGATGGATCCGCAGGCGCGCACCTTTCTGACGAAGAACATGTCTTCCTTTCTGTTCAAGTCCGGCGGCGACGCGGAGATCGACACGACCAAGAAAGGAACAATCACCCACTGACGATGCGACAGATAACGGCGTCCCTCACCTTCGTTCTGGCCGCCGCGGCCGGTTGCACCACAGCCGGAGTCGGGCCAGCGTCCCGCGTGTATACGGCGTCAGCGACCGATGTTCGCGCTGACTGGGCGGACTCGGTTCTTCGCAGCCTCACCCTGCGCGAGAAAGCGGCGCAGATAGTCTGGCCGACCGTGCTCGGCGACTACGCTTCGGGTGACTCGCCGCAGTGGCGCCGGCTCACGGAGTACATCACGCAGGAAAAGGTCGGTGGATTCACCATTTCCGTGGGATCCCCGACCGAGCTTGCCGCGAAGCTGAACGCGTTGCAGTCGATGAGCGGCATCCCGATGCTGTTCGGAGCCGACCTGGAAGCGGG
>JACCRL010000092.1 GCA_013813605.1 Gemmatimonadaceae bacterium | reverse complement strand
ATCACGCCCTGCGCAGCAGGGGTCTACGTTCCCGGGATCATCCGTGAACCTCCAGCCGGCAGCGTCGTTCAGCTTTCAGCTCGCCGCCGGCAGCTTTGCACTTCTCTGTGGCAGTAGTTCCTTCCCTTTTCGAGATGCTTCCAGCGGAGGGTGAGGGACTCGAACCCCCAAGCCCTTGCGGGCGCCAGTTTTCAAGACTGGTGCAATAGCCGTTCTGCCAACCCTCCGGAGTCCAAGATAGGGACGACTATCCGGCCGGGCAACGCACGCACGGACGGCGGCGATTAGTGGCGGAACTGCCGCTTGCCGGTAAACACCATCGCGATGTTGTGCTCGTCCGCCGCCTGCACGACCTCTTCGTCGCGGACGGAGCCGCCCGGCTGAACGATGGCGCAGACACCCGCTTGGGCCGCCTGCTCGACTCCATCACGAAAGGGAAAGAACGCATCCGATCCCATTACCGACCCGCGGGTATCGTGCCCGGCGAGACCCGCTTTGTGAACAGACAGGAACGCGGCGTCGACGCGCGACATCTGTCCGGCACCGATGCCAATCGTCGCGCCGTCACGTGCGAGCACGATGGCGTTCGACTTGACGCTCCCCACGGCGCGCCATGCAAATCGCAGATCGACGAGCTCCTTCTCGCTCGGCTGACGCTTCGTCATCACACGCCAGTCGTCAGCGTCGGATCGCTGGCTCGCCCGTTCCTGCGCCAGCAAGCCGCCGCGTACGCGCTTGTAGTCGAGCGCGTTCTCCCGCCACTGCGCTCGTCCCTCCAGAACGCGAAGGTTCTTCTTCCTGCCCAGCAGCTCGAGCGCGCCCTCTGTGAACGAGGGGGCAACGATGCACTCGACGAAAAGGCTGGAGATTGCCGCCGCCGTCTCGTCGTCCACCGGCATCGTGAGCGAGATGACCGAGCCGAACGCCGAAACGGGGTCGCACGCAAGCGCTTTCCGGTACGCCTCGAGAATGGTCGTCCCCGTCGCGATGCCGCAGGGCGTGGTGTGCTTGACGATCGCGCAGCACGCCTCTCCCTCGAACGGGTCGGTCGCAAAGAGTGCTCCGTCGAGGTCGAGAAGATTGTTGAACGACAGCTCCTTGCCGCCCTTCTGTTTCAGCGCGGCGATTCCCTCGTTGTGCCTCTCGACGTAAAAGGCCGCGCGCTGACCGGGGTTCTCCCCGTAACGGAGCGTCGTCACTCTTTCGAGGGGCAGCGTTACCCGGTCGGGGAAAGTCTCCGACCTCTCGCAGCCGAACCAGTGGGCGATTGCCGCATCATAGGCCGCCGTACGGGCGAAGACCTTTTCGGCGAGGAGTTTCCGCAGATCGAGGTCATCGTCCTTGGCCTCCAGCGATGCGAGCACTCTCTCGTAATCGTTCGGATCGACCACCACGGTGACGGCGGCGAAGTTCTTCGCCGCCGAGCGCAGCATGGATGGGCCACCGATGTCGATCTGCTCGATGATGTCCTGGCTCGTCGCACCCCGGCGGGCGGCCGTTTCCTCGAACGGATAGAGATTCACGGCGACCAGATCGATCACGCCGATCTCGTGCTCAGACAGTGCCGCCATATGCTCGGGGATGTCACGCCGCGCGAGCAGTGCGCCGTGCACCGCCGGATGAAGAGTCTTGATGCGCCCGTCGAGCATTTCGGGAAACTTCGTGACCTCGCTTACGTCGCGCACGGCGATGCTGGCATTGCGAAGCGCTTTCGCGGTGCCCCCCGTGGAGAGAAGCTGCCACCCAAGCTTCGTCAGCCCGCGCGCAAATTCGACGAGGCCGGTCTTGTCGGAAACAGAGAGCAGTGCTGTCGGCATGTTCAGGCTGAAGTTCGCGTGTCGCGCAGGGTCAGTGCAGCGACCATCTCGATGGTACGCGGGTAAATGAAGTGCTCGAGCTCCAGCACTCTCCCGGCGAGGGACTGAGCGCTTTCCCCGGCGCCGACTGGAATTCGCCACTGTGCGACGATGGAGCCGCGGTCGTATTCGTCATCGACGAGATGGATCGTCACGCCCGTCTCTCTTTCTCCGGCTGCGACCACCGCCTCGTGCACGCGCGATCCGTACATGCCCTCGCCGCCGAAACTCGGCAGGAGCGCGGGGTGGACGTTCAGCACGCGGCCCCGGTATTCCCGGATCACTTCCGCGGGCACCCGCTTCAGGTATCCGGCGAGAACCACCAGATCTACCCTGTGTCGCCCGAGCAGGGCCATCAGTGCGGTTCCGTCGTCAGGAAAGGCAAGGTGTTCCGCCGGTATGTCGCGGCGTCGTGCTATTTCGAGTGCTGCCGCTTCGGACCGGTTGGAGATCACAACCACCACGTCGGAAGTGCGGGCATCATCGAGCCGATCGAGGTGATCGAGGAGCGCCTGCAGGTTGGAGCCGCGCCCGGAGACCAGAACGGCTATTCGTGACCGCATCGAGCGATTCTACCGCGTTGCGACGGGCGCAGTAAGGCCGAGCAGCACCTCGACGGCAGCGCCGAGTGTTGGCGCTACCAGGGCCGAGTCGGCGGCAGTCTTCTGCAGGTCAGCTGCTGTGGTCATGGCGGACGGAATGAGGATCCCTCGGCCTCCCAGCGCGCGCGCAGGCGCGACATCACGCCAGCGGTCGCCGATGTACGCCACCTCGTCGGGCTGGAGGGCGAAGTGGCGCATGGCGTCCTCGAACAGCTTCGTGCCTGGCTTGCGGCAGTCGCACGGACCGCCGACGTCGGGGTGATGCGGGCAAAAGTAGCTCTCGTCGATGTGGGCGCCGGCGTCGGCAAGCAGCGCATCGAGGTGTGCGCGCACGGCCTCGTAATCATCGGTGGTGACGAGGCCGCGGGCGATGCCTGACTGATTGGTGACGACGATCACCGGAATTCCGGCGCGATTCAGCCTGCCGATGGCGGTGGGCGCACCGGGAATTGCGCGAACCTGAGCAGGACTTCTTATGAAATGGACGTCCTCGATGATGGTGCCATCACGATCGAGGAAAACCGCGGCCGGTATCCAGTTCACGTGAGCGATTCCATCACGGCGCGCGCAAGCTCGGCGTCGTCCCGCTCGGGAACGCTGCGCAGGTCGAGCAGAACGCGATCACCCGCGATGCGGCCGATGACCGCCGTGTTGCCGAGACGAAGCCGTTCTTCCGTTTTCGTCGCCGCACCGATGGAGACCGCGCTCGATTCCAGCATGGCGGCCGGAAACGCACCGCCCCCAACGCTGGCGATGGTATCCGCCACTTCCGCATCCAACCCGCGAGCCCTAAGGTCGGCGGCTAGCCGACCTGTCCGCTCGCGCACCCGTTCCCGGGTGGTGGTGAGCATTGCCAGCACCGGAATTTCCTGCCGCGCTCTCGCTGGCTCCGTGTACAAACGCAGTGTCGCCTCGAGTGCCGCGAGCGTCAGCTTGTCGACTCGCATCGCGCGGGCGAACGGATTGGTGCGCAGCTTTCCGATGACGGATTTATCGCCGAGTATGATGCCGCACTGCGGGCCGCCAAGAAGTTTGTCGCCGCTCATGAGGACGAGGCTTGCCCCCGCGGCAACCGCCGCGCGCGCGGTGGGCTCTCCGCCGAGCCCATATTCGCCAAGATCGAGCATGAGGCCACTGCCAAGGTCGTGCACGACAGCCAAGCCGTGCTCGCGCGCAATGAAGACGAGGCTTTCGACGCTCACGTCGGACGTGAACCCGCTGATCGTGAAGTTGCTGCGGTGGACCTTGACGATCGCCGCGGTTTTGGGGGTGATGGCGCGGCGGTAGTCATCGTCGTGCGTGCGATTCGTCGTCCCGACCTCGACCAGTTTCGCTCCACTGCTGCCCATGATGTCGGGGATGCGGAAGCTGCCTCCGATCTCCACGAGCTCGCCGCGCGAAACCAGTACTTCCTTGCGGCGGGCAAGGGCGTTGAGAGCAAGCACGAGTGCGGCAGCGCAGTTGTTGACGACGAGCGCGTCCTCGGCGCCGGTGAGCCGGGCGAGCAGCGAAACGCAGTGGGAGTAACGCGAGCCGCGTTTCCCGGTGTCGATGTCGTACTCGAGGTTGGAAAATCCCCCGCAAACGTCATGAATCGCTGCAAGCGCGGCGTCGGCGAGCGGCGCGCGGCCGAGGTTGGTGTGAATGATCACACCGGTCGCGTTGAGGACCTTGCGGAGGGAAGGCATGGCAGCGGTGCGCAGGACGCTGGCAATGTCGTCTGTCCAGTCGTCGCCCGGCCTTGTCGAGCGCTCGTCAACGCGCGCAGCCGCGAGCGTCACTCGAATGGCATCAACGACGCTCTCGCGGGAGTGCTGGTCGAGCAGCGACCGCACGCCGGTCGTGTCGAGCAGCGACGATACGCTCGGCAGCTCCCGCCGGCGGTCGCTCACTTGCGGATCGGTGCAGCGGGTGGCGGCACGGGAACGACTGGAATGGCAGGCGGGGCAGCGGTTGTGAACACCCGCTCGCTCGTGCCGGTGTGTCCGAGCAGTCCGCGGATGTCGACTGCGCGCATGCGATAGCTGGCTCCGGGGACGAGAGGGCGACCGAGAACGAGGGAGACCTGGGTAATGGGGGACGGCCGAGGCAGGGCGACGATGCGGACGCTCGTGTCGGCCGGCGGAGGCGGCGCCAGGCTCAGTTGCACGGCGGCGGAGTCTGCACCAGCGAGCGAGAAGTTGGACGCGGCGAGCGTCTGCGCCGGATCGATCGGCCTGTCGAAGCGCACTGTCAGCGTCAGGGAATCGGTGGCCGTGACGTCCAGAATGCGTGGCGGGATCGAATCGTGAACGAACGCGAGCAATACCGGAGATGCACTGTCGGCAAGCACAACGGTGACCGAGTCCCACGCTTCGCCGGGATCGAGCCCGCGGTTCTTGTTCTTGTCAACGACCGCGCGGAGCGAATACGGGCCCGGTGGAAGGTGATCCATCGTGAATCGCCCGGCGCTGTCAGTGAGCGCGAGATAGGGGTGCGTCGTGTCCGGAGCGACGAATGCTTCGACCAAAGAGCCCGGCGCCGTTGCGCCCGACACCCAGTCGAACACCTGCCCGGAAATCCGTGCGCGGGGCAGGGACGAGCCAGTCGAAAAAAACGTCGTCGCGCCGCTGTTGCGTACGTTGCCGCGGATGTCGGAAAGCCCCGGCAGCATCGTCACCGTGTACGCGGTGTTCGGGCGCCAGCCGCGGCGGGGGCGTACCGCGATCTCGTCGCGATCCCACG
>JACCRL010000079.1 GCA_013813605.1 Gemmatimonadaceae bacterium | reverse complement strand
CGACTGCATCGCATCAAGGAGCTCGGCGGTCGTGTTGGAGCGGCGCACTCCCGGAATGCGCGCAGCCAGGTACACGCGCGCGACGTCCACCACTGCCTCGACATATTCCTCCGACCGCCCCTGACGGATCAACTCCAGCTTTTCGATTCGCGCGAATGCCTGCTGTGCCCGCAGGTAGGGATCGACGGGGAGTGGAGGACGGTTGCGCAGCTTGCGCCAGACGAACCACAGGAGGAGAGCGAGAAGCGCGACGGCAAGAGCGGCGATCCACGGCCACCAGTTGAAGGTCGGCAGCACGATCGCCGCGCGCGCGGGCCTGGGCACGCGAAGAGTTGTATCCGCGGGCAGGACGGATTTCACGAATACAGAGGCGCCGGCGAGACTCGCGCGCCGCTCGGATCCGTCGATCGTCACGACGATGTCCGGCATGCGGAGCTGCTGCGCGCCTGTATCCCACGCGACGAGACTGTAGAACGCGACTGCGGTGTCGGCCGTCATGCTCATCGAGCGCACACCACGCAGCTCGACGGGCCGGATGCCACCGTCATCGGCGGTGGTGTCGGGCCCCTCGGGCATCGAGATTCTCGCCCCGGGCTGAACTACGGCTCTCACCGTCAGCCTGAACGGCTGCCCTATCGTTACCGTGTCCGGGAAGACGCGGAGCCCCATGCGGACGGACTGCACTGGCTCCGGCGTCTGGCCAGTCGCGACAAACGGTACAGCGGCGTGCGCGAGAAGGGTGAGGAGCGAGAGAAATCTCAACGGCGGCGCGCCTGTGTCTCGCGTGAGCGGAAGAAGCGCATCAGCGGCTCGACGACGCCCGCTTCCGTCCGCACGGACACCTCGTCTATCGCCAGCCGGCGGAGGAGATGCTTCCGCTCCTCACGCTCGGCGTTCACGCTCGTCGAGTAGGCATCCCGCACCGCCTTGTGGCTGGTGTCGATCTCCACAGTCTCTCCCGTTTCGGGATCGACAAGGCGCGCGATGCCGATGTCGGGAAGGTCGCGCTCGCTCGGATCCTCGACCGTGACGGCGACGACGTCGTGGCGTTGCGCGAGAAGCTTGAGCGGGTGATCGATGTCCGGGTCGAGGAAGTCGGAGACGACGAAGATGATCGCCTTCTGCTTCAGCATCTTCCGCACATACTCCACGACGGCGCCGATGTTCGTCCCGCGCCCGACGGGGTCGAACGCGAGCAGGTCGCGGATAATGCGCAGCACGTGGCGACGCCCTTTGCGCGGAGGGATTACGTGCTCGATGCGGTCGGTGAAGAGAACGAGCCCGACGCGGTCGTTGTTGCGCACCGCCGACATCGCGAGCACCGCCGCCAGCTCGCTCGCGAGCTCGCTCTTGAACCGGTTCACCGTGCCGAAGCGCTCCGAGCCCGACAGGTCGACAACGAGCATCACCGTCAGCTCGCGCTCCTCGATGTAGCGCTTGACGAACGGGCGCCGCATGCGGGCGGTGACGTTCCAGTCGATCGACCGCACCTCATCCCCGGGCTGGTACTCGCGCACCTCCGAGAACTCCATGCCCTGGCCCTTGAACACCGAGCGGTATTCGCCCGTGAACACGGAATTCACGAGGCCGCGCGTGCGCAGCTCGATGAGCTTTACCTGCCGCAGGATTTCCGGCGGCACACCCATCGGCCTGGCGGGCGTGCGCGGGGGCGGCGGCCGCCGCGGCTTGAGCGCGCGGAGCTTTCCGATCACGGAGCTGGAATCGCGTCCAGGATGCGGTCGACGATCGCGTCGCTCGTCACTTCCTCGGCCTCCGCCTCATAGGTCCTGAGCACGCGGTGGCGCAGCACATCGGGGGCGATCGCCTTCACGTCTTCGGGCGTCACGAACGCACGGCCGCGCAGGAAAGCGTGCGCGCGCGACGCCTGGGCGAGGGAAAGCGTCGCGCGGGGACTGGCGCCAAACTCGATAAGTGGAGCAAGGTCAGCGAGCCCTGCAGCACCAGGATCCCGCGTCGTGTGCACGATGTCGACGATGTAGTCGACGACACGGTCATCCATATAGAGCCCAGCGATGTGACGTCGCGCGGCGAGGATCTGCTGCGGTGTCGCGACGCGGTTGACGGGAATCGGCTCCCCACTCGCCATGCGGCGGAGCACCTCCTTTTCTTCGTCGCGGGTCGGATAGCCGACGTGGAGCTTGAGCATGAAGCGGTCGATCTGTGCTTCGGGGAGTGGGTACGTGCCTTCCTGCTCGATAGGGTTCTGGGTAGCGAGAACGAGGAAGGGCTCCTCGAGCACGTGTGTCGTGCCGCCGATCGTCACCTGCTTCTCCTGCATCGCCTCGAGCAGCGCCGCCTGCACCTTGGCAGGCGCGCGGTTGATCTCGTCGGCGAGAATGATGTTGGCGAAGATCGGTCCCTTCTTCACGGAGAACTTGCCGTTGGACTGGTCGTATATCTGCGTGCCGACGACGTCCGCGGGCAGCAGGTCGGGCGTGAACTGGATCCTGCTGAAGCTGGTGTTGAT
>JACCRL010000057.1 GCA_013813605.1 Gemmatimonadaceae bacterium | reverse complement strand
GCGCAGGGCGAGCGTCACGTGCCGCGTGAAGTTCTCGCGCACATCATCCATCAGCGCATGGACGAGATTTTTTATCTCGTGCAGGCCGAGGTCCAGCGCGCCGGATTTTCGCAGCGGCTTAGCGGTGGGGTCGTTGTCACCGGTGGCGCTGCCGCGATGCAGGGCGTTGGCGAGCTTGCCGCCGACGTTTTCGGCACCGGCGTGCGCATTGGGACGCCGGCGGAGAACATCGGCGGGATCAGCGACTCCGTGGATGCGCCTCGTTTCGCGACCGTCGTCGGACTCGCGCTTTATGGTGCCAACCGGGCCGCGGCGGGGTTCAGCGCCACCAGCAAGCACAAAGCGTTCGCCGGACCAGGCGTCGACCGCTTCGCGAAGAGGGTCAAGACGTGGCTGGAGGATTTCTTCTAGCGAACGCGCGGCTCATTGGGAAAAATCATAAAAATGCAAACGGCTGCCGGCTTGTGGATAACTCGCTTGACAGCCGTTGTACTTTTTTCTCCTTAGCTTCGTCTTTGGCTATGGTAGGAATCGGGTCAGCACCCTATACTTGCCGCAGAATTTTTTTTCCACATCTTCGCTGCACCGGAGTTTCCCCCTGATGATATTCGAATTCGAGGAAAGCGGCTCACAGAACGCCCGCATGAAAGTCGTGGGCGTCGGTGGCGGCGGCGGGAACGCCGTGAACCGCATGATCGAGGAGCGCCTCGAAGGGGTCGAGTTCATCTCCGTCAACACTGACGCGCAGGCCCTTCTCAACTCGAAGTCCGACGTAAAAATCCAGATCGGGAAGAAGCTGACTCGCGGACTTGGCGCCGGAGCCCGTCCCGAGATCGGCAAGCAGGCGATAGATGAGAGCCGCGAGGAAGTTTCGCGCGCCATGTCCAACGCCGACCTGGTGTTCGTCACCTGCGGCATGGGCGGCGGCACGGGTACTGGCGCCGCTCCGGTCCTTTGCCAGCTTGCCCGCGAAGCAGGGGCCCTCACCGTCGGGATCGTGACCAAGCCGTTCCTCTTCGAGGGGCGCAAGCGCATGCGGCAGGCAGAGCTCGGCATCGCCGAAATGCGAAAGAACGTGGACACGATGATCGTCGTCCCCAACGAGCGGCTGCTTGCCGTCGTCGGGAAGGGAATACCGTTCCAGGACGCCCTCAAGAAGGCCGACGAAGTGCTGCTGCACGCGACGCAGGGAATCTCCTCCCTCATCAGCGTGACCGGCCTCGTCAACGTCGATTTTGCCGATGTCCGAACTGTCATGCAGGAGGGGGGCTCCGCCCTGATGGGCACCGGTATCGGCCGCGGTGAAAACCGCGCCATCGAGGCCGCCCAGCAGGCCATCGCCAGCCCCCTTCTCGACAACGTCTCGGTTTCGGGCGCCACGGGCGTCCTTGTCAACATCACGGGGGGCGCTGACCTGACCCTCGGCGAAGTCCATCAGATCAACGAAATCGTTCACGAAGCGGTCGGTGAGGATGCCGAGATCATCTTCGGCGCCGTCCACGAGCCCGCGATGCAGGGCGAGATTCGCGTCACCGTCATCGCCACCGGCTTCGACAGGGTAATGGGGGGTGGAATTCAGCAGTCTCCGGTCGTTTCTTCCCAGCCGCCCCAGATCGCCCGCGGGTCGGTAATTCCTCTTCGCTCCCGGTCCAACGGTGTGGGGCGGAACGCCCCCATCAGCGAGCCTCCGCGGCGTCCGCTGCCGGCCATAAATCCGCCTGTAACCTCCGATAAGGGTGGGTCGTCTCCAGAGCAGGATCTTAGCGACATGGAGATTCCTACCTTCATTCGGAGACAGATGGATTGAAGCAGGTCAGCGCAAGAGTCCTCAGCTATTCCGTCGTCGCATCGCTTGCAGCGATTGCGATATGGCAGACCCCGACGCTCGAGAAGCGCCCGGTGGTGCTGCTTCAGCCCGTCCTGGTGAGTCAGCCCGGAATGGAATCAGCCGACTTCACGCTCAACCCGCTTTACGTCCAGGCCTTCACGCACGAAAAGCTCGATACCCTCGCCATCGCCGGCGTCATTCAGTCCAGCCTCTACAGCGCGCTCGACAAGACCGGCATCGACGACCTTCCCCGTAACGCCCGCCACGCCCTCGCCGGCGATCTCGCCGACATCTTCGAGTACCGCGTCGACATGACGCGCGACCTCTCGCAGGGCGACCGCTTCCATATACTTGTCGAGCGGCTCCAGAAGCCGAACGGCAAAATCATCGTCAACCGTGTTCTCGGTGCGCGCCTCGCCCTCGGTGGTGGCATCAACGAGCTCGAGGCTATTCACTTCCAGAGCCGCGGCTCCAACGCCGAGTACTTCGACCAGAGCGGCAAGTCTCTCCGCACCGCTTTCCTCCGCACGCCGGTCACCTTCCGCCGCATCAGCAGCGTCTTCGGTCTCCGCCGCCACCCGATCTTCGGAAATCCCAGAGCGCACAAGGGAACGGACTACGCCGCTGCGATGGGCACGCCAGTTCGCTCGGTGGGCGATGGTGTTGTGATCTTCGCGGGACGGAAGGGTGGATACGGCAATGCGATCGACGTCCGGCATCGGAACGGATTCGTCAGCCGCTACGGCCATATGCGTAACTTCGCCAAGGACATTCGCCGCGGTACGCGCG
>JACCRL010000009.1 GCA_013813605.1 Gemmatimonadaceae bacterium | reverse complement strand
TGCGCGTCGACGACAAGGTGTTCACCAAGGTTTACTCCTGCACGGTATTCGAGGCCTGCGGCCCGACCCGCTTCCACAAGGACAACCGCCGCGTGTACTTCCAGACGAACAAGGGCAACGTCGATCTCACGCGCCTCGTTCTTTTCGATCCGGCAACGGGCGGCGAAGAGCTGGTCGAGTCCGATCCGCTCGGCCGAGTCGATTTTGGCTCCGCGACTTTTTCGGATATCAACGACGAGCTGATCTCAACCTCGTACACCGACGAGCGCCGCCGCATGTACTGGAAGAACAAGGCGTTCGAGAACGACTTCAAGTGGCTCGAGAACAAGCTGCCGGGACGTGAGATCAGCATCGGCTCGACGACGCGCGACGAGCGCATCGTCATGGTCGTTGCGTCCAGCGACAGGGAGCCGGGCGAGCGTTACCTGTTCAATCGCGACACCAAGGCGCTCACCAAACAGTACCAGGTTTTCGAGAAGCTTCCGCGCTCGGCGCTGGCGCCCATGACGTCGGTGCGTTATTCGGCGGCGGACGGAATGGAGATACCGGCCTACCTGACGCTCCCAGTCGGTGTCGCCGCGAAGAACCTCCCCGTGATCGTCGTTCCACACGGCGGACCCTGGGGTCGCGATACCTGGGGCTACAGCCCGCTGAGCCAGTTCCTCGCCAACCGGGGCTACGCCGTGCTGCAGCCGAACTTTCGCAGCTCGACCGGCTACGGGAAGAAGTTCCTCAACGCGGGGAACAACGAGTGGGGCCAGAAGATGCAGGAGGACCTGAGCGCCGGCGCGCGGTACCTGATCGCGCAGGGCATTGCCGATCCGAAGCGCATCGGCATCCTGGGCGGCTCGTACGGCGGATACGCCGCGCTCGCGGGCCTGGCATTCACACCTGAAGTCTTCGCCGCCGGCGTTTCGATCGTCGGGCCTTCCAACCTTATCACGCTGCTGCAGTCGATCCCGCCATACTGGGAAGCCGGCCGCATCATCTTCCATGAACGGATGGGAAATCCCAACACCGCTGAAGGCAAGGCGCAGCTGATGAGGCAGTCACCGCTCAACTCTGCCGACAAGATCAAGGCTCCGCTCCTCGTCATCCAGGGCGCCAACGATCCGCGAGTCAACAAGGCCGAAAGCGACCAGATCGTGATCGCGCTGCGCGAGCGCGGCTACCCGGTCGAATACATCGTCGCTCCCGACGAGGGACATGGCTTTGCCCGTCCCGTCAACAACATGGCGATGTACGCCGCGGCGGAGAAATTCCTCGCCAGGCACCTCGGCGGTCGCTATCAGGAATCGATGACCCCCGCGGTCACGACCCGCCTGAGAGAGATCACCGTCGATCCGAAGACGGTGCAGCTGGCAAAGAAGATCGAAGTTTCCGCTGCCGGCCCGAAGCCGGCGATGGACCTGAAGGCCGGCACGGCCACGTACAACGCCAAGATCGAAATGGGTCCAAACTCTCTCCCGATGACCGTCACGCGCACAATCAGGGAAGAGGGCGGCGCGTGGGTGGTGAACGAGTCGGCGGTGATGGCGATGGGAACCATCTCTGACGAGACCACGCTCGAGAAGGGCTCGCTTACCCTGCGCAAGCGGATCGTGAAGCAGGGGCCGGCGGTCATTACGGTCGACTTTGCCGGTGGCAAGGCGTCCGGCAAGATGTCGATGAACGGGACGGACCGGCCGATCACCGCCGACCTGGGCGGCAGCCTCTTCGCCGACGGCGCGGGTGCCAACGATGCTGTTGCCACACTGCCGCTGGCCGCGGGCTACACCGCGAGCTACCGCAACTTCGACGTCATGAAGCAGACGGTCTCGCTGCGCCAGCTGACGGTTGTGGGCACCGAGAAGGTCACCGTCCCGGCCGGAACGTTCGACACGCACAAGGTGGAGATCATGTCCCCCGACGGCGGAAAGCAGACCCTCTGGATCGATGTGCCGACGCACCGTGTCGTGAAGACGATGGCAGTCTTGCCGGCGATGAACGGCGCGGTGGCGACATCGGAGCTCACGAAGTAGCCAGGGGCAGGTGATCTGACCACTCATCGCGAGATCGTCGGCGCTCTTCGGGGCGCGGCCGAAGCTGGTGAGTCCGTAGTTCTTGCGACGGTGGTCAGGATAACGGGCTCCAGTTACGGGGGAGTCGGCGCGCGCATGCTCGTTCGCGGCGACGGCTCCACCGTGGGCCTGGTGAGTGGGGGTTGTCTCGAGTCGGACCTGGCGGAGCACGCCCGGCGCGTGCACGGAACGGGTGCAGCCGAGATAGTGAGGTACGACACGCGGGATGACGACGATGCGCCGTGGGGCCTCGGTCTCGGCTGCAACGGCTTGATCGACGTTCTTCTCGAACCGCTCGGCGCGGGACACATACGCGACATCGCCGCGCTGATCGATGCGGCGCTCAGCGCTGACAATCCGTCCGTTCTCGTGACTGTGATAAGAGCGTCGGCTGATGACACCGGACACCCGTCACTCGGCGCTCACGCGCTGGTAAGAGAGGGGAAAACCATCGCCATCGGGAACTGGGGCGATTCCACCGTTCTGCGCGAGTCCGCCACCGCTATCGGCGAAGCGCTGGCGGCTGGACGACGCGGTCTCACTCGTGAGTACGGCGCTACCGAGATTGCCTTCGAGGTCGTGATGCCGTCCGTCCGCCTCGTCATTTGCGGCAGCGGTCAGGACGCCCTTCCACTCGCGCACTTCGCCACGCGGCTCGGCTGGGACGTCACTGTCGTCGATCACAGATCTGTCACCGACGCCCATACAGCGCGGTTCGCCGGGGCGGGAGTAATTCACTGCGAGGAAGCTGGACGGCTGGCGGATATTCTGCCGTTGAATCGACGGACGGCGGCGGTGGTGATGTCGCACCACTACTCGCGCGATCTGGACTATGTTCAGGCTCTCCTCGCGGCAGATGTCGCATACATCGGGGTGCTGGGTCCGCGCGCGCGGACGGAGCGTATGCTGGGGGACC
>JACCRL010000437.1 GCA_013813605.1 Gemmatimonadaceae bacterium | reverse complement strand
TATCGACCGGTACCGCGAGGAGTCCGCTCCAGAGGACCTCGAGCGCGAGATGATCCCCATTGACCACCGAATTCAGGATATCGAAGCAATCTTCGGCTCTAGTGGGCTCGCTTCTTTGGAGACATCGCGCGGGGTCGGCAAGCCCTACACGGAGACCGGCGAATGAGGGGCCTCGAGCGCCGAACGGATCTCTGGTTCCCGCACTACGCGATTTATTGCCAGCGCGGGACGGCGTCCTCCCATAACGCGCGCCGCCTCTGCTGCGCCGTGCTTAGTGGTGTGAGATCGGTGAGCTGGACTCTTACGCGCGTGTAGCGGGGAATCGTCACCCGGTACATCTGGAGCTTTCCATTGGTTCGCACCTCCACCTTCACCACATCCCCGATTTTCAACGACCGGAGCTGGGTGCGGAACGACCGGAAGTTGCCGATCCGTGTCCCGTTGAACGACACCAGCTGCATTCCGGTCCGCAGACCCGATCTTGCCCAGACGCTTTCCGGAGTCATGATGCGGACGTAGGTCCGGGCCGTATCATCCGAGTTCATCGCATACAGGCGCAGGTCGGGCAGGTCGCGGCCGGCGCTGTCGGCGGCGAGGATTGTGTCGATCGCGAGACGGTAGCCGAGCGGGGCGAGGTGGCGATTGAAGTCGATCTCCCTGGCGTTGCGGACGTGATCGTCAAAGAATCTTGTCAGGTTGCAGGTGCATACGCGCTCGGCGGTTGACTCGATCTCGGTGCCGGTAAAGCCGCGCTTGTTGGCGAAGCGGGTGTACATCGCGCGCATCACGTCGTCGATGCCGCGGCGTCCGCGCGTCGAGTCGCGGATAATCAGGTCGAGCATCTCGCCGATGATTTGTCCCTGCAGATAGTAGTCGGATGAGAAATCGACCTGCGTGGGCGGGTCGATGCTGCTCCAGCTCCCGCTCTCCGGCGAGACGCGCATATTGCCGGCATTGGCGTAGAAGCGGTTTAAAAGATTGCTGAGTCCGGCGGCGTGGCCCCGGCCCTCCTCTGGAAAGCCGGCGCGGTTCTGCAGCATCGTCGCGTAGTAGATGGTGAGGCCCTCGCTCCACCACAGTTCGCGCGTGTGCGCGGGTGGATCGGTGCTGAGAATCGCCCGGCCCCTGGGGTGCAACGCCATCAGGTTCCAGGTGTGAAAGAATTCGTGGGCGAACTCGGGAAGGAACACGTGCGGCTGTGTCGCCAGCATTGCGCTCGCCATCCCGAGCGAAACCGAGTTCCGATGCTCCAGCCCGGCCCATGCGCCGTCCTGAATGAGAAAAGTGAATTCACGGTAGGGCATCGTGCCCATCAGCTCCACCGTCTCGTGAGTGAAGCCGGCAATATTGTTCACGAATTGCACGGTATCGAAGGGAGCTGCGTCGGGGAGCGGCCAATAGGCGATGTGGTGCGGCACGCCTCGCTCCCGAAAGGTCCACATCCTGAGTGCGCCCACGAGGATTGGAGAATCGAGCAATGCCGCCGCATTGGGCGCGACGAAAACCCGCGGGTCAGCGCGGCGAGTGAGCGCGGTCGCGATCCGCCAATCGCGTGGCACGTCCAGCGTCACCTCGGCGGGAATCGATGGATAGTCCGGAAGATAGATGAACGTATCCATCGCATTCAGGAAGCCGCCGCCGCTCCGCAGAAACGATTTCCACGACGCGCGATTCGAAGCGACCTCGCCGCCGGGCAGCGCAATGCGGTAGCGGATGGTAGCCTCACCATTTCTGGTGACGACACTCCAGACATTCTCCTTCAGCTGGCGTACGGTGCCGCGCAGATTCCCGTCGGTCTCGACGCTGAGGTTGCGCACCTGCTTCCAGAACTGCTGGTTGTACTCGGGGTGCACCGCCATGCCGATGCGCAGCGTACGGGGAGCGCCGCTGACGTGCATCGCGACATCGAACCCGCTGGAGTCCTGCTGCTGGATGGTGAGGACATACGATAGCCGCGGCGCAAACGCGCGACCCGCAACTGGAATCTGGCGGCCTGGCAACTGTGCGTTCGCCGCACCAGCCGCACCGAGCGACAGGGATGCAATAACAAGGAGAACGCGAGGGACGAAGTGGAGTCGTGGCATCTGGGATGAGGTTCGAGTACCAATTGGACGCCGCTCGACCACAATTCGTCCAAGCCGAGACGATGCGCCCCAGGGCGTCCGAAGCGCACCCACTCCTACTGCAGCAGCATTGACGCGTCCGCCCTCAGCGCTCGAAACGCATCCGCATTGAACCGATTCGCCTCTCGCTCCGAAGGCCCAAGAAAATCTCCGACAGCTGTCCCGCTGAGGCGATTGAGAAAGCGGAGTATCGCGCTCTCCTGCACGACGACGCTAAGCCGGCGGTTGAGGAGAGTCTGCCCGCGCGGCTGGCTCCGAATCGATATCCTGATCGGGATTCCCTGACCCGCGAAAGGCCGGCGCAGCGGCGTCTTGAGGAAGTAGCGCACGGTTGGCGGGAATCGCCATTCTGGCTCCCTCGCGAACCGCATCGCCCAGCCGCGCTCCATGGGCGTGTCGATGATGTTGAACTCACCAACAAGGTTCTCGAAGCCCACCGTGAAGACGAGAATCTTCATCGCCATGTCCAGGCGGATCGTGAGAGCCTCCGGCATCGGTCGCACCGCGCCCTCCAGCGGTGCGAAGTGGCCGCCGCGGCTACGCACGCGAAAGCGCATATAGTAGTTGGACGCCGACGCCTCGAGCCAGCGGGCTCCGGAGCGATCGGTGAGCGTGATGCTGTACTTGCCGCTGCTGATGTACTTGTCGATGTAGCCTGCGTACGCCGGCATCCACGCCTTGAGCTTTTCGGGCGTCAGCTTCACCGCCAGGTCGTACGTCGTCGCACCCTCACCGTCGGGTATCGCTCGAATGGTATCGAGCGTGAAGAGGCGTCCGAGCGCAGCAGTGGTGCGCGGAAAGCTCGCGCGGTAGTCGGCGCGAATCGTTGCGGCGGACTTTCCCTCGCCGGCGGCCAGTCCCGCCGTCACGACGTTGCCGATATCGGCCGGCTCGAGGTTGCCGAGTGCGACATCGACGTTGGTGAACCACTCGTACTCGGAGGGGCTGAGCTTCCTGAGGCGAACGATCTCGCGCGATTCAGTGAGCGCGTCTGGGAGCGTATTGGCGATGCTCTGGCGGACGACGTAGCGGTCGCCGGCGAACACGCCCTCGTTGCCGAAGAGTCGAGCATCGTCCGGACCGATGCCCATCCATGCGGTGGTGTCGCCGTACACGCCGGACGGAGTCAGCGCGTAGTGGCCGAACTGCGATCGCGCGCGGATGACCTTTGCCGGCCGCTGGATGTTGGTGAATCTGGAGCCAACGGAGTAGAAGAACTCGTCGGCGTTCTGGCGGGCTTGCGGGAGGGTCGGGCCGAATGCGGGCGCGACCTGATGGCAGGCTGGCATTGCGGCGAGAGCTGCGGCGAGCACTACTATAGTAGTGGCGCGCGCGGGACGGATTGTTTTCACCTTGGAAAGTTCATGGGGCGACGGAGGATGCGTAACCCCTTATATGCGGAGTATGGGTTGGAGTGCCACGTACGCTATCTGGAGGACTTAAGCAGGGAGCCATGAGCGTTGCAGAACATGCGGAGTACAGGTTGGAGCGCCACCTACGCTATCTGGAGGACCTAAGCAGGGAGCCATAAGCGTTGCAGACGGGAGCTATCAAGCTCGTCATTAGTGCCGAAAAGGCCCCGCCATCCCCGATGTATACTTGCGAGAATCGCTCAGAATCGGAGCTTTTTCCGCCACGATTACCGGCTTGATAGCCATCAGCTGATAAAGCCTTCAGCTCCCTGCTTCGGCCCTCCAGATAACAACAAGGGGATGAGCAAAGCTCGTCCCCTTGGAGCCCGCCGAGACCTCCGCCAAAAGTCCCTCTGGCGTAAAAATGTAAACGGTTACATTTTCGGTAAGTCTGCTGGAACTTCGAGGCCTCCGGCCTCGAGGCCAATCTCTCACGCCGAGGGAAATGGTCACGATTAAGGATGTCGCACGGGAAGCAAAGGTGTCGGTCGCGACGGTCTCACGCGTACTCAACGGCAGTGGAGTCGTGCGCGAGGAGACGGGGCGGCGCATTCGCGAAGTTGCTAACCGGCTCCGGTTCATTCCCCACGGCGGCGCGCGCAGCCTCAGCACCAGCAAGACCGACACGCTCGGCGTGCTGCTCCCCGATCTCTACGGGGATTTCTTCTCCGAAGTGATCCGCGGCATGGATGAGACGGCGCAGGGTAACGGTTTCCAGCTCCTGCTCAGCAGCTCGCATGCGCACAAGCATGGAATCGAGGCGGCGATGCGCGCGATGCGCGGGCGCGTCGATGGCGTCGTTGCGATGTCACCGGGGCTCGACAGCGAGTCCCTCTCCAACATCCCGGCGAGCCTGCCCCTGTTGCTTCTCTGCTCGGGCACCAGCGGCCCTGCGCACTCGCTCAACATCGAGAACTGCAGCGGGGCGCGGGCGATGGTTCGGCACCTCATCGCCAGCGGACATTCGTCCGTTGCAATCATCAAGGGCGCCGTTGGGAACTACGACGCCGCCGAGCGGCTGCGCGGGTATCGTCTCGCGTTGAAGGATGCGGGAATCCAGCCGCGGGCCGCTCTGGAGCGTGATGGCCACTTCACCGAGACGGGTGGCTACGCCGCCGCGCTCGAGCTTCTCGGGCAGACGCCGCGTCCGACCGCAATTTTTGCCGCCAACGACTCGATGGCCATCGGCGCGCTGAGCGCGATCCGGGAATCGGGCCTCGATGTGCCGGGTGACATCGCCGTCGCTGGCTTCGACGACATTCCGCTCGCCCGTTACGTCGATCCTCCGCTCTCCACCGTTCGCGTGCCGATCTGTGAACTTGGAGCACGAGCGATCACGATGCTGCTCAGCTCGATCGCCGACAGGAATAACGGACACAGCCGCATGCGCGGGCGTGTCTCGACCGAGCTCAAGATCCGCGACTCGTGCGGTACCGTTTCTTCTGAACGCCCGCCACCCGAACCCTCAACTTTCGACCTGTAGGAAGTCAACGCAGCAAGACCGCACGCAATGGCAAACAACAACCGGAGAAGTAAATGATTACCAGCATGTCCACATTTGCGAGACTCTGCCGGACCGTCCTCTTTACCGGACTCGCGCTCGTCGCGTTGAACGGAACCGTATCCTCTGCCCAGAACACGACGGGTACACTTCGTGGTACGGTCACCGCCGACGGCGGGGCGCCGATATCCGACGCGCAGATCATCGTCAGAAATACCAACAGCGGCGTGCAGCGCAATGCGCTGAGCCGCGAGGATGGAGGCTATACGCTGCCCGGGTTGGTGCCCGGCACATACGACGTCACCGTCCGGCGGATCGGCAGCAGCGCCCAGAACCGCCAGGTCACCGTTCAGATCGGGGCGACACAGATCCAGAACTTCGCTCTCGTTCAGCAGTCGACTCAGCTCGAGGCGGTCGTCGTCGAAGCATCGGCGGGCGTCGAAACGCGCACTTCCGAGGTGGCAACCAACATCACGCAGGCGCAGATCGCCAAGCTGCCAACACCCAGCCGCAACTTTCTCGACCTGGCCGCGCTAACGCCGGGCGTCACCGTGACCGAGGACCGCGTCAACGGACAGTTCCGCACCTTCTCGGCCGGTGGCCAGACCGCGAACGCGGTCAACCTCTTCATCGACGGAACCAGCCTCAAGAACGACCTGACGTCCGGCGGCATCGCAGGCCAGGATGCGAGTCGCGGCAATCCATTCCCGCGCAACGCCATCCAGGAATACCGCGTCATCAGCCAGAACTTCAAGGCTGAGTACCAGAAATCGTCCAGCGCAATCATCACGGCGACGACCAAGTCGGGCGGCAACAAGTGGTCCGGCAACGCGCTCGTCGGCTACCAGAACGCCGGGCTGGTGGGACTCGACACCTTTCAGCGCCGCGACAGGAACATTGCCGACAGCGTTGCGCGGATGACGAACAGGCCTTCGACTTTTTCGAGGCCCGAATACAAGCGCACCCTCGTTGCGCTGAGCGCGGGTGGACCGATCGTAAAGGACAAGATGCACTTCTTTGGATCGTACGAGGGGAACTATCAGGATCGGGCGAATCGCGTCAACTTCGCCCAGCCCCCGTCCGGCTTCCCCGCCCTCGACTCCGTCAATCTCACGCAGTACAATGGCTCGATCGGCTCACCTTTCCGCGAGACGCTGCTGTTCGGAAAGCTGTCCAACTCGATAAACGATCGGTCGTCCGCGGAGATCACCCTCAGCGTTCGCCGTGAGACGGACATCCGGGACTTTGGCGGGAACAATTCCTTCCAGTCGGCGGTGGACTTCCGCCAGAACGTCAGCATTGCGCAGGTGAAGCACAACTACTTCGTCGGGGCGCTGCTCAACGAAGCAAAGGTCGATTACTCGTACTTCCAGCGGAATCCCCGGCCAGCTTCGCCCGGCACGGCTTCACGCATTTTCTTCTACCCGGGCGGCGAAGCCCGTATCGGCAGCAACCTCAGCACGCAGGACTTCAAGCAGAAGCGGCTCGGCCTCCGCGACGACCTCACGTACTCGGGAGTCCGACTGGCGGGCGAGCACATCTTCAAGGGCGGCGCCAGCTTCGACTTTGTCAACTACGACATCCTCAAGGACAACCGAGGAACGCCGGAGTTCGCGTATCGGGACCAGGAGGGCGGCCAGAGCTTCGGATTCCGCACGCCATTCCAGCTCGTTTACGGTACCGGGGACGGGACGCTGGACACCAACAACAGACAGTTCGGCGCCTACATCCAGGATGACTGGAGCCCCATTCCACGCCTTACCTTCAACATCGGCGTGCGCTGGGACTACGAGTCGGCCATGCTCAACAACGACTTCGTGACGCCGAAGAACGTTGTCGATGCGCTGACCAGCGTCAACAGCCGGCTGATAACGCCGCTGGACCTGAGCCGTTACATCAGCACCGGCAACAACCGCAAGCCGTTCAAGGGTGCAGTTCAGCCGCGGCTCGGATTCTCTTATGCGGTGGACGAAAACAGCAGGACGACGGTTTTCGGCGGTTGGGGCATCTATTATGACCGAATCCCGTTCGATCTCTTCGCCGTGGACGAGCAGCTCAAGCTGAGCCACCCGGAGTTCACGGTGCGCTTCGC
>JACCRL010000369.1 GCA_013813605.1 Gemmatimonadaceae bacterium | reverse complement strand
GCCGCGCCGGGTCGAAGCCGAACTGGTTGCGAACGGCGTTCCAGTTTTTCGTGAAGTGGTATTGCGGCTGATCCTTCATCTCGGGCGCGAACATCTTGTAGCCGTCCGCCTCGGCGGCGCGGTAGTCGGTGTACTTCGCGACGGCGTCACGCAGCTTTGCAACAATGTCCGCGCTTTTTGCGGAGTCACCTGACGCCAGCGGCCGTACCGGTGTGTATGCCATGTGAGCCGCCATCGCGGCAGCCATCCAGTCTGGCTGCGCGTTCGGCGCGGTTGGCGCCGCCGGAGCGGTTGGGCTCGTCGTGCCAACGGGATGTGTGTGCTGCGCGCTCACGAGCGTAGCCGACAGGGCAAACGCAAAAAGGGGGAGGGCGATATTCGTAATCATCGTGCGAACCTCGCAAAGAGCCTGCTCTTGTTTGACCGTTTCTACGTTCTCTCCTTAACGCCGAAACGGGCAATCACGCTGTCCAGCGCAACGGACACGCGCTCGTGCGGCAGCTGCCGGATCTCGGGCTCGCTCCAGGAGATGACTTCACCGGGCGTGCCGTACGGGGCATAGGGCTTGTGCTCCCGCTTCAGAAGCACCAGCGACGGTTTGCGGAATGCCGAAGCGGCGTGCGAGATGCTCGTATCGGGCGTAAACACGATGTCGGCGGTGCCGACGAGAGCGAACGCATCTCTGAGTTTCGGCGTCGCGACGGGATGCGCGTCCGTCGCGCTTGCCACCTCCTGTACACTCTTCCACTCGCTCGGCAGTCCGATGATGATCATCGGCATCCGGGGAGAGCGCGACCTGATGAAGCAGAGCGTGGCGACGAACTTTCCGTCCGGCCAGCGACGTTTTTTCTCGGAGGCCGAGAGGTTGACGAGCAAGCGCTTTCCCGGCGGCGGTGCGTCATCGCGCTCCGGCGACACTGCCCTTACGGCCTCGACCCATTCCTTCTCCGCGCGCGCTCTCTCCCCAGCAGTCAGGAAAATCTCGGGCTGCCAATCCACTTTCGCCGGATCGATACCAAACGGAATCGCGAGTTGTTTCGACCCGTCGATGTAGTGCTCGGTCCTGTCCCACTCCGGGACGCAAATGTTGTAGATGGCGGAATTGCGGGCGCCACCGGCGCCGACGCGGAAGCGCGCTCCGCCGGCAAGCATGAGCAGAGGAGTGGATGTGTAGACGGGCGGGTTGTTGATCCGGCCATCCACCATCACGTCGTAGTGCGCGCGCCGCAGCCGGCGCATCAGGCGGACGTAGCTGCCCCACGAGCGTCGATCGAGAGTGAGGATGTTGCCGACGTGAGGATTTCCCTCCAGGACCGGGGCCGTCGTCGGCGTCGCGAGAACATCCAGCTTGCCCGTCCGTGTGGCCTGCGCAAGCACACGGATAAGCGACGTTGCCATGATCATGTCGCCGATCCGCTCATACCGAATGAACAGCACCCGGTAATTGCCCTTCCTCGGGTCGGGCAGTGTCGTCTGGCGGGGTCCGGGAAGCGAGCGGCCGATGAGCCGCATCCACCCGGCTCGCCACATTATCTCAACCTTTCTGGGATCCACCGGTCAGCTTGAATTCGAGCAGTTTGCGGGAGGGCTGAGGGTCACGGGTGTGGTACACCTGAATTGCCTCTATGACAAACGGACGGCTGATCCTTGTCTTCAGCAACTCTGCGCGCGCAGCTTCGGCAAGAGTCTGATATAGACTCAGCGTGCAGTGCGGGCTAAAGGTATGGCGCGCGCGACCAAACGGCAGGCCGCTTGTCGCGATCCTGTCGTGCAATCGGCGCAGCTCGCCGTGCGGATCCAGCGGCAGCACGATGATGTCCGTCTGCATGAATCGCGTTGGCGCGTCGAACGACAGCTTGATTGGTGGCGTATCCGCGGCGATCGGCTCGAGCTTCGCCGCCATCTCCTCGACGGTCACAAACGGCGGAATCGGACCGACTCCGGAGGATCCGGTGAGCGTGATGTGCGGCGGCTTGTACCTGGCGAGACGCGGGTCGTAACGCTCGTTGATCGCCCTCAGCCGCTCCGCCACGCCGTGCGGCAACTCGGCGAGGATGAACATTCCATTCAGCTGCAAGCATCGCTCGCGATTGGAGCCGGCATGCCCTCCATTAAAACAGCAGCACGGAGCCGGGGGTGCGACCCACGCCCGGAATCCAGGTGACTTTCAGCAGCGTGCGATCGAGACGATTGCCTGGGTTGGAGTGCTGGTACCGCACGACATTGAGACCGATGAGCGTGCCGATCGCGGCGCCGGCCATGACATCGCTCGCCCAGTGCTGATTGTTGTACATGCGGGATATTCCCACCAGCGTCGCGCCACCGTACATCACTGGTCCGATGGTCCAGCGGGTGTGCGGCCACCACATCACCGTCTCTCTGCTCACCGTCGAAGCAAAGGCGAACGCGGCAATCGTGTGGCCGGAGGGGAAGGAGCGGAAGCTGTCACCCTCGAGTCCGCGTGCCAGCTGAAAGTCGTGCGGCTTCTCAATGTCAGCATAAGGCCGCGCCCTGCCGGCGAGAAGCTTTATTGCTACGCCCACGCCGCTGCCAAGCAGAATCGCCTCGGCGCTGTGCAACCCCAGGTCGGCCGTTCGCGTCTGACCCTGAAAACGGCCGAGCAGGTAGAGTCCCGCACTCGTGCCGATCGAGCCGGGAATGCCGAGCAACCTGAAACCCGTGGCCGACCGGCGCAGAAAACGATTCTCCTGCGCTGCCGGATCCTGGAGCCGGGTCGCGAAATAGCGGTCGATCGGGGCCACGGCAACGGTGGCCAGCGCGAAGCCCCCAAAGATCGCCGCATCGCTCGCGGTGAAGAGCGGAGTCTTGCGCGAGATTGTATCCGCGACCTGTCCCCGTGCGCCCGTCGGGGCGAACAGCAGGAACAGCATTAGCGCGGTATTCGTGCAGCGTTGTTTTCTCGTCATCGCGTTCGTGGAAGGAACTCGCGGGGCCACGGGATTACAATCTCGCCCCCTTGTCAACCAACCCGCAAATTGCGATATCAGCAGCATGCTCAATATCGATCTCAGCGGCAAACGCGCGCTCGTGGCGGGAGTTGCGGATGATGGCGGTTTTGGCTTCGCGATCGCGAAATCGCTCGCTGAGGCGGGGGCAAGCATCTGCGTTGGTACGTGGCCGCCGGCGCTAAACATATTCACGAATCTGATCGAGCGCGGATAGATGGACGAGTCCCGCCGGCTCTCGGGCGGATCGCTGCTCCAGTTCGAGAAGGTGTACCCGCTCGACGCAGCATTCGATACGCTTGCCGATGCGCCCGAAGACATCCGCACCAATAAGCGGTACAGGGATACGGGCGACTTCAGCATCGATGGTCTCGTGAAGCGAATCGAATCGGATTTCGGCGCCCAGTCGCTGG
>JACCRL010000413.1 GCA_013813605.1 Gemmatimonadaceae bacterium | reverse complement strand
GTCCAGACGCAGTACGGATATCACGTCCTCCACCGTCCTACGTACGAGCAGGTGAAGGGTTCGCTCCTCCAGGCCTCCAAGGGCCGCTCGATGGCAGTCGCCGAGAGCACTTACCTGGCGAAGCTCGAGCAGAACGGGAAGATCGAGGTGAAGAAGGGCGCCGTCGCCACCGTGCGCGCGCTCGGCGCGGATCCGGATGCCTACCGGAAGGACAACACCGTTCTCGCCTCTTCGTCAGCGGGAAACTTCACCACCCAGCGCCTCATCGGCTGGCTCGAGACGCTGCCCCCCAACGCCCGCGTCCTCGAGCAGATCAAGCAGGCCCCTGATTCGATCGTCACTGGGCTGGTAAAGAATTTCGTCAAGAACGAGCTGGTGCTGCGCCAGGCGGACAGCGCGAAGGTGACGCTCGACCCGGCGGAGCTCGTCCAGATGCGCAAGGGGTTCGTGACCGCGGTGCAGTCAGCGTGGACCCAGCTGGGCGTCGCGCCGGCCACTCTGCAAACCGCAAAGAGCGGCAACGACCGTGAGAAGCTCGCCGCATCGCGTGTTGACGAATATTTCACGCGCATGGTTTCCGAGCAGGCGCCGTTCATTCCCGTTCCCACGCCGCTCGCCGGCATTCTGCGCGAGAAATACAGCTACTCGTTCAACGCGGCCGGCTTCGACCGCGCCATCGAGGAAGCGAGCCGGATTCGCAACGCCTCCGATTCGACGACCTCCGCCGGCCAGCCGCGGACCGCGGTCCCGCTTGGCCCGGCGTTGCCCGCGTCATCCTCCACCGCGCCCGGCGCGAAGCGGTGACGAACCGAGCAGGCGGGAGAGGGGTAGAGAGGTGATGATGAAATCCCTGATCGTCGCTGCCGCGCTCGCGCCATTCGCGGTTGCCGCGCAAACGCCTCCGCAGGCGCCGCCCCCAAACCCGCAGCGCGCCGTGGTTGGACGCGACGTGCCGGTGGACCGTGTCGTCGCCATCGTTGGTGACCAGCCATTGCTTTGGACCGATGTGCTGAGCGCAATCAATCAACGTCGTGCCGCCGGCATGCAGCTCCCGGCGGACTCGGCGGGACAGGCAGCGCTGGCGCGCTCGACGCTCAACGAGCTGGTGGACGAGGAGATTCTCGTCCAGAAGGCGAAGGAGCTGAAGCTCGAGCCGAGCGAGGCGGAGATCGCTGCCTCGGTAGACCGCCAGCTGCGCAGCGTGCGCGCGCAGTTCAAGACCGACGAGGAATACCGCACCGAGCTGCGTAACGCGGGCCTCGGATCAGGCGACGATTATCGCAAGACGCTGGTCGATCAGTACCGGCGCCAGAATCTCCAGCAGAAGGCGTTTGCCGAGCTGCGCCGGAAGGCGAAGCCAGTGAACATCGCCGAGGAAGATGTGAGCGCGGCGTTCGAGCGCAGCAAGAACGACCTGCAGAAGCGTCCGGCGACGGTCACGTTCAGGCAGATCATTGTCGCTCCCAAGGCATCGGTGGCGGCGAAGGCACGCGCCCGCGCACGCATCGACTCATTGCTCGTCGAGCTCAGGAAGGGTGGTGACTTCGAGCTCGTCGCCAAGCGTGAGTCGATGGACCCGGGCACGAAGGCGATGGGCGGCGACCTCGGCTGGAGCCGCCGCGGCGGCGGGCTGGTGCCGGAGTTCGAGAGCGTTCTCTTCGCATTGCGTCCCGGGGAGCTGAGCCCGGTGGTGGAGACCGCGTTCGGCTACCACATCATCCGCGTCGACCGCGTGCAGGCCGGCGAGGCGAAGGCGCACCACATTCTCATCGCGCCAGTCATCGATTCGGCCGATGTCGCCGCGGCACGAGTCGAGGCGGACACCATCGCGGCACAGTGGCGGCGCGGCGTTGCATACGATTCGCTTACCGCGAAGCACCACGATCCAACGGAAGAGCGCGGCGTGCTGCAGCCCTTCGTGCGCGATTCTCTTCCCGCGTCGTATCAGGGTGCCCTCGCCGGCGCCAAGGCGGGTGACATAACGGCGCCCTTCCAGCTCGCCAACCCGCGCGGACAGCCGAAGTACGGGGTCGTGCAGGTGGTGACGGTGACGGAGGCCGGCCAGTACGTGGCGAGCGAGATTCGCGAGCAGATCAGGACGCAGCTCTCCGAAGAGCGGTCGATCCGCCGGCTGCTCGATGAGCTTCGCAAGACGACTTTCGTCTCGCTGAGATTGTAAGAGAGTGCGCCCACGCCTGGCGATGACGCTGGGAGACCCACGCGGCATCGGACCCGAGATTGTTGCCAAAGCGCTCGCTGACCCCCGGGTCGGCGAGCGCTGCGACATTCTGGTGGTCGGTCCCGAGGGGGCCGGCGTTCCCGTCGACGAGCCGGTGGACCGGTGGGTGCCGGAGGGTGGACCAGCTTTCGCCGGGCGGCTTGCCGGTCGCGCCATCGAGCGCGCGGTCGAGATGGCGAGCGCGGGAGTCGTGCAGGGAATCGTGACGGCGCCGATAGACAAGTCGGCGCTGCATGCGGGAGGATTCCCGTATCCAGGGCACACCGAGATGCTGGGTCACCTCACCGCGTCACGCGTGGCGATGATGCTTGCGTCCGACCGGCTGCGCGTGGTCCTCGCGACGACTCACGTCCCGCTCCGCCAGGTTCCGGACGCCCTCACGCGCGAGGGCATTTTTGCGATCGCCGCGCTGACGCGTGAAGGACTGCGCGAATGGTTCGGCATCACCGAGCCGCGGATCGCCCTCTGCGCGCTCAACCCGCACGCGGGCGACGGTGGCCGCTTCGGAAATGAAGATGAAGAGGTGCTCGCACCGGCCGCGCGCGAAGCGAAGATCGAAGGACCGTTCCCCGCCGACACCGTGTTCGTGCGCGCCATCCGCGGCGAGTTCGATGCCGTCATCGCGCCGTATCACGACGTCGGGATGACGGCGATCAAGGTCGCGTCGTTCGGCAGCGCGGTAAACATCACGCTCGGCCTCCCGTTCCCGCGCACATCGCCGGACCACGGCACCGCGCTCGACATCGCCGGCCACGGCAGGGCCGACGCTTCGAGCATGATTGCCGCTACGCTCCTGTGTGCGTCTGCTGCGGAGTCTCGCGCTCGATAAGCCGGCGGTCACCCATGGTATGGAGATCCACCGCCAGCGTCTCGATACGGCGGCCATCCATCTCGCGCACCGTAAAAATCGCCCCGCCGGCGACGACCCTGTCGCCGAGCGTGGGCAGCCTGCCCAGCGCGCCGAAAATGTAGCCGCCGATGGTGTTGTAGTCCTCTTCGGAGATGCTTAGCCCGAAATGCTCGTTCAGCTCGCCGATGTGC
>JACCRL010000407.1 GCA_013813605.1 Gemmatimonadaceae bacterium | reverse complement strand
ACGCCCACGGATAGAAATATCCGTCCCAGCCGATGACATCGAGCGGGTGATGATCGAGCATTATCTCGTTGATGCCGTCGTACTGTTTCACGAGAATGGGGAAGTCGCCCATCTCGTCGGTCGGCTCAACGTAAGTCGGGCGGCGGATGTCGCGCTCAGAATAGGGCGCGCCCTCGATCAGCTGTCCGAATTCGTTGCGGTAGCGCTTCGGCCAGCGCACGTGGCCGCGGCTCTCGAAGATCACGAGCTTCGTCTGCTCCCCCCCTTTTTCAAAGCGGTAGCGGTGCAGGATGCCGCGGTGAATCACAAGGTAGTCGCCTTCGCCGAACGGCAGCACTCCGTACGACGTCTCGAGTACTCCCTTTCCCTTGCTGACGTAGACCAGCTCGTCCGCCTGCGCGTTGCGGTAGAAGTGCGAGTCGTTCACGTCTGGCTCGACGTAGAGCATTGCGATGTCCTGATTGAACAGGAGCGGCGTGCGGTCCATCGTCGGGCTGCCACCCTTCCGTGCCTGCGAAGTCCGGAAGTGACGGTGGTGAAGCGTCTGGTTTGGATCCGCTTCGAGCTTCATCTCGCGCACCCGCCGCACCGACTTTACCGTCGTCGGCGGATGGATGTGGTACAGGAGCGCTGAAGTGCCGGTAAAGCCTTCGTGCCCGACGAGTTCCTCGGCGTAGAGCCCGCCGTCCGGCCTGCGAAACGCGATGTGCCGCTTGCGCGGGATGGTCCCGAGCGTGTGGTAGATCGGCATCTGCTAGAGGTTCCCTCGCAGGTCCTGCTCGCGCTCGAGGGCTTCGAAGAGCGCCTTGAAGTTGCCGGCGCCGAAGCTCTTGGCCCCCTTCCGCTGGATGATCTCGTAGAACAGCGTCGGCCTGTCTTCCATCGGCTTGGTGAAGATCTGGAGCAGGTAGCCTTCCTCGTCGCGGTCGACGAGGATGCCAAGGTCGCGAATCGGCGCGAGGTCTTCCTCGATCTTGCCGACGCGGTCGATCACCGTGTCGTAGTAGGTCGCCGGCACGCGGAGGAACTCGACGCCGCGGTCACGCAGCTGGGTCACGGTGCTGATGATGTCGTCGGTCGCGAGCGCGATGTGCTGGCAGCCCGGTCCCTGATAGAACTCGAGGTATTCGTCAATCTGCGACTTCTTCTTTCCCTTGGCGGGCTCGTTGAGCGGGAACTTGATGCGGCCGTTTCCGTTCGCCATCACCTTGGACATGAGCGCCGAATACTCGGTGGAGATCGCCTTGTCGTCGAAGGAGATGAGCTGCGCGAAGCCGAGCACCTGGGCGTAGTACTGCACCCACTTGTTCATCGCGCCCAACTCGACGTTGCCGACGCAGTGATCGATGTACTTGAGGCCCACGCCCTCTGACTTTCCCCGGCCGGCGAACGGAACGAAGCCGGGCATGAAGAGGCCGTTGTAGTTCCTGCGCTCGACGAGGCTGTGTATCGTTTCGCCGTAGGTGCGAATGCCTGCGATGACGACTTCACCGTGGTCGTCCTCCAGAACCCTTGGCTCTCCCGCCGAAGTGGCGCCTCGCTCGATGGCGAGGCTGTACGCGCGTCGCGCATCGTCAACCCAGAGCGCGATGTCCTTCACGCCGTCGCCGTGCTTGTCGACGTGCCTGGCGATCTCGTGGTCCGGACGCAGCGCGGTCGTGAGCAGGATTCTCACCTTATCCTGCTGCAGCAGGTACGTCGCCTTGTCGCGCACGCCGGTTTCCGGTCCGCGGTAGGCGACGATCTCGTAGCCGAACAACGAGCGGTAGAAATGCGCTGCCTGCTTCGCGTTGCCGACGTAAAACTCTATGAAATCCGTCCCGTTGATCGGGAAGGTGTCCGTTACCTGCTCAGGTGCGGTAAGTGTCGCCGTGCCCATGGCTTTCTCCAGAGTTATTGCGACGATTGCCTGCTCACTGCTGCGTACCCGGAAGCCGAGGTGGCCGTTCCTGGGGTTTAGCTGCCTGCTTACCCGTCTAAGTTAGCAAATAGGACGCCCGCGCGGCGCTCTGACGGAGCTTGCCC
>JACCRL010000403.1 GCA_013813605.1 Gemmatimonadaceae bacterium | reverse complement strand
CGCTTGCTCCCCTCGGTCCGACCGGAGACAGTGCCCGTGCAGCGGCATCGCGGGTACCGCGCCCCGCTCCCAGGGTGCTGACCGACACGGGCGCGCCTGCGCCGGTCCCGGTAACGCAGCCGCCGGTGCCCGAGCCGGAGCCGCGCGACACTACCGTCACGAGAGACTCCATTTCCGTAGCGCCGAGGCGGCCGAGATGAGCATGGGCGGCGCCTTTCGCGCCGTTATCGTCTTCCTCATCTTCATACTTCTCCATTACACGCTCCGTCCGCTTCTCGGATGGCGTGCGCCGATGGACTTCCTCCTCCTCGGCCTGCTGATGGCGGCGGTGCGCGTGAGGCCCGGTAATGCAGCGCTGATCGGATTCGCCCTCGGCCTCGTGTCCGACTCACTCGCCCCGGAAGCGCTCGGCGCGGGCGCCCTGGCGATGACGGCAGTCGGGTTCAGCGCGTCGTACCTGAAGGCGGTGTTCTTTGCCGATAACATCGTCCTGAACGCGTTCTTTTTCTTCCTCGGCAAGTGGATGTTCGACGTCATCTACTTCCTGGTGGCCCAGAGCGTTCACGGGGCCGAGCTGGTCCAGCAGATCTTCCTGTGGTCGCCCCTTTCGGCGGCGGTCACCGCGGCGGTGGGCGTCCTGTTACTGTTCATTATGCGCCCTCTGCTGGAGCCTTCGACCGCATGAGCTTTCACCCGAACGATGTCGCCCGCCGCGCCCGCTGGAGCTCGCTCGCCCTCGCGGTAGGGTTCGTGCTCCTGACGTCGGCGTTTTTCCGTACGCAGGTGCTGCAGAACGAGCAGTTCCAGCTGCAGTCGGAAGAGAACCGCCTGCGGCCGATTCCGCTGCCCGCACCGCGGGGGATCATCTATGACCGTCACGGCGCAGTGATCGCGGAAAACCTGCCCGGTTACTCCGTGTCGATCACGTCGCCGAACGTCGACAGCCTGCGCACCGCTCTCGTCGCGCTGACGCCTACGCTGCAGCTGACCAACGACCAGATCAACAAGGCGATCCGCCGCTACCGCCGCGCGCCGACGCGGCCGACGGTGATTCTTCCCGACGCATCGATCGACGTCATCTCCGTACTCGAGGAGCACCGGCTCGACTACCCGCGATTGATCATTCAGTCGGTTCCTAAACGGTACTATCCGGACGGAGCGACGGTCGCGTCGTTTGTCGGATATACCAGTGAGATCAGCGAGTCGGAGCTCAACCTGCCGCAGTTTGCAGGCTACAAGCCGGGACAGCAGATCGGAAAGGGCGGACTCGAAAAGTCGTACGAGCCGAAGCTCCACGGGCGTGAGGGAGTGCGCTTCGACGAGGTGGACGCGCGCGGCAGGCCTGTGCGCGGCGGTGGACCCCGGCCGGATCTACTGCCGATCGGCGCGGCGCCGATGTACACCAACATCGACATGGATCTCCAGCGCTTCATGGCGGGAATCTTCGCCGATTCGCTGCAGGGCGGCGCCATCGCAATCGACCCAAAGACCGGGCAGGTGCTCGCGCTATACAGCGCCCCCTCCTTCGATCCCAACCGCTTCACCGGCGGAATTCCGGCGGATTACTACAAGGAGCTGCTGACCGACAAGCGGCGGCCCCTTGTGAACAAGGTGATTCAGGGGCGGTACGAGCCAGGCTCGACGTTCAAGCTGGCGACGGCGATTCTGGGGCTCAAGGCAGGCGTTGTCCGCCTCGACGAGAGGATGCCCGTATCGTGCAGCGGTGGTTATCAGTACGGCCGCCGGTACTTCAAGTGCTGGGACAAGAAAGGGCATGGCTCGCTCGCGCTGCGTGGAGCGGTGAAGCATTCATGCGACGTCTACTTCTACCAGCTCGGCCTGCGCATCGGGCTCAAGAACATGATCGCCGGCGGAATCAATCTCACCTTCCGCGAGCGGTCGGGGATCGATCTTCCCGAGGAGAATCAGTCGATCTGGCCATACGCCATCGACTACTACAACAAGCGCTTCGGGAAAAACTGGAGCAACGCGGAGGTGCTCAACCTCTCCATCGGGCAGGGCTCGAATTCGCAGACCGTTGTCAACATGGCGAAGTTCTACACTGCGCTCGCGACGGACGGCATGGCGGCCAAGCCGGCTCTCGTGAAGGGGCCGCCGGAGCGGAAGCAGATCTATCAGCTGACCCAGGTTCAGAACGATTCCCTGCGCGGCGCGCTTGCTGCCGTGACGTCAGGCGGTGGTACCGCGGCGGGATCGGCTATCGAAGGGCTCATCCTCGCCGGCAAGACGGGAACGTCGCAGAACTCGGGTGGCGATGATCACGGCTGGTTTGTTGGTTTTGCACCGGCCAAGGATCCAAAGATCGTCGTCGCGCTGATGATCGAGTTCGGTGAGCACGG
>JACCRL010000334.1 GCA_013813605.1 Gemmatimonadaceae bacterium | reverse complement strand
GGGCGATCCCGCGCCTGCTGGACATGGGAGCCGAGCCGTTCGTGCTGACGTCGTCCGTGCTGCTGATAATCTCACAGCGGCTCGTCCGCGCGCTCTGCAAGGAGTGCAAAGTCGAAACTGTCGTGCCCGAGCCGGTGCGCGACCGGTACGGCTTCGGCACATCGGTAATGTACGCGGCGCGCGGATGCAACGCGTGCCGGCAAACCGGGTACAAGGGGCGAATCGGGATTTTCGAATTCCTGCCGATGTCCGCGGATATTGTCAGCGCCGTCTACCAGCGGCGGCCGGCGGAGGAGATCCACCGCATGTCGGGGCGTCCCACGCTCTTCGACGACGGCTTGAAAAAGGTTCGTGCGGGCACGACGACGCTCGATGAGATTCTTCGCGTCACTTCCATCTAACGGGCCCGCGACGCGTGCCTGAGTACTGGTACAAGGCCCTCACCAACGCCGGTGAGGTGCAGGAGGGCTGGATGACCGCACCCGACGAAGCGGATGTCGAGGAGCGGCTCCGCACGAGCGGCAAGTACCTTGTCACCGCCGAGGAGCGCGACGAAAAGGGCGGCGGCGGGCTCAGCGACGGCAAGGTAGACCGCAAGCAGCTCCTTGCGCTGATCGAATACCTCGCCGGGTCGGCGCAGGTCGGCATGCCGATTCTTACTACGCTCACAGATGTTCAGGGGCGGCTCGAGTCGAAGCTCCTGCGGAAGATCGTGAAGGAACTACACCACGCACTCTCGGAGGAGGGCAAAAGTCTTTCCGAGGCGATGGCCGAGCACCCGCGGGCATTTCCCGATCTCTACGTGTCGACGATCGAAGCGGGAGAAGCGAGCGGCCGGCTGGACTTCGTGCTCGAGCAGCTCGTCCAGCATCTCGATTGGCAGGAAGGAATCTCGCAGCAGGTCCGCCAGGCAACGATGTACCCGCTGATCGTGCTCGCCGCCGTCGGCGGCCTCATCATCGCACTCGTGACTTTCGTCTTTCCGCGCATTCTCCCTGTGCTTCTCAGCCGTACGACGGAGCTGCCGCTGCCAACACGAATCGTGATGGGGATGTCCGGGTTCCTGCGCGGCAACTGGATCGTGCTGGTTGCATTGACCATTGTCGCGCTGGTGGCGTGGCGCGCGATCAGGCGAACTGAAGGTGGCGCCATGGCAATCGATGGGATGCTGCTCCGCCTCCCCGTGATCGGCGACCTGATGCAGCAGGTTAACATGGCGCGGCTCGTCACGTATCTCGGCCTTTTCTATCGCTCCGGTGTCGAGATCATCCTCGCTCTCAGCCTCGTCGAGCGCATGCTCACCAACAAGGTCGTCGCGCTTGCCGTCCGCCGGGCGCGGGAAGCGGTGGAAGGAGGCGCGACGATGGCGGCCGCGTTCAGCAAGGGGACGATGTTTCCGCCCGTCGTCGTCCGCAGCGTGGCGCTGGGCGAGACTACCGGACAGCTCGATGAATCGCTGCAGCGCGCCACCATCTACTACGCTCGCGAAGTGCCGGCCGCGGTGCGGCGCATGATTACCGCGCTGCAGCCAATGCTCATCCTCACCATGGGCTCGGTGGTGCTCCTCGTCGCGCTCGCGATGATCCTGCCCATTCTCAATATCTACAGCTCGATTGGCGTGCGCAGATGAGCGGTAACGGAAGAGTGCGGCTGTTCGGGGCTTTCATCGAGCCGCAGGGGATTCACGCGGTGGAGTATGAGCGCGAGGCGAACGGGATCTCGGTGCTCCGGCACCTCGCCGATGAATCGCGCGTCAGCGGCATGGCGGATGGCGGCGAGCGGCTTGCGACGTTGATCGGCGCGGGGGATGGAAGTCGCACGAGTGTGTCGGCCGCCATTCGCGGGTTCGGCAGTGGCTATCAGATCATGATGCTTCCGCACGCGGCGCCGGACATCCTCCGCCCGATCGTGCGGCGCGAGCTCGCGCGGCTCTACCCGGACATTGACAATCCCCGCGTCGACTTCGTCCTCGGCGGCGAGATTGACCGGCGCCGCCGCGAGCGCGCCGATGCCGGCGCCGCGCCGCTCGAGCTGCTGGCGGCGGCGGTGCCGGAGCGCG
>JACCRL010000327.1 GCA_013813605.1 Gemmatimonadaceae bacterium | reverse complement strand
ATCCAGATCGGCGCCGATGCGGACATCGCGATCCTGCACCCCGATCGGACACACCGCATCGATCCCTCCGCCATGGAGACGAACGCCGACTGGTCGCCTTATGAGGGATGGGATCTCGCTGGCTTCGCGCGCACGACGCTATCGCGCGGCGAAGTCATCGTCGACGAATACCGCGTGACTGGCCGCGAGGGGCGCGGCAAATGGCTGGCGCGGAAGACCGCCGGCCTCGCTCATTGAGCCTATCGATGGCGGCGAGCGACATCTCCGCCAGCCCGCTCTGGAACGAGGACCTGGCGCCGACGCCGCTCTCGCGGCGGACGTGGTCCACCTACAACATCGCCGCGCTATGGATCGGTATGAGCGTCGTCATCACGACATACACGCTCGCATCCGGGCTCATGCAGCAGGGGATGAACTGGTGGCAGGCATTGTCGATCATACTGCTCGGCAACGTCATCGTACTGGTGCCGATGATTCTCAACGCCCACGCCGGAACGAAATACGGGATCTCGTTCCCCGTCCTTTGCCGCGCGAGCTTTGGCGTGCGCGGCGCGAACGTCGCGGCAATGCTGCGCGCGATAGTGGCCTGCGGATGGTTCGGCATCCAGACGTGGATCGGCGCGCTGGCGCTCGATACTCTAATGAAAGCGGCGTGGAGCGGCTGGGCCTCGGTAACGGGCTCGATCTGGATCGCGTTCGCCGTGTTCTGGCTGATCCAGGTGGCGATCATCCTCAAGGGCACCGAGGGGATCAAGGTGCTCGAGAGCTGGTCGGCGCCGCTCCTGCTGGCCGGGGGCGCGATTCTCCTATGGTGGGCGGTGCGCAATGGCGGCGGGCTCGGCAACATTCTGCGCGAGTCGGAACGGATGCAGGGTAGCGGAAGCACCGCCAATTTCTGGGCGGTTTTTCCGGCGGCGTTGACGGCGAACGTCGGGTACTGGGCGACGCTCAGTCTCAACATCCCCGACTTCACGCGCTACGCGAAAAGCCAGCGCTCGCAGGCGCTTGGCCAGGCACTGGGCCTGCCGGCGACAATGACGGCGTTCGCGTTCATCGGCGTGGCGGTGACAAGCGCGACGATCGTGATCTTCGGAAAGGCGATCTGGGATCCGGTCGAGCTCATCGGACGCATCGGCGGCACGGGAGTGATCATTTTTGCCGCGCTGGTGGTCCTCGCCGCGCAACTCACGACCAACATGGCGGCGAACGTCGTCTCGCCATCCAATGATTTTTCCAATCTCAGTCCGCGCCGCATCAGCTACGTGACCGGCGGGCTGATCACCGCCGTGCTCGGCATCATCATGATGCCCTGGAAGCTCTACTCCGATGCGGCGGCCTACATCTTCACATGGCTGCTCGGCTACTCGAGCCTCATGGGCGCGCTGGGAGGAATTCTCATCGCCGACTACTGGGTGATCCGCAAGCAGCAGCTCGACGTGGACGATCTCTTCCGCGAACGCGGACGGTATACTTACACGAACGGCGTGAATGCGCGTGCGATCGCCGCGCTGGTGCTGGCAGTCGCGCCGGTAGTGCCCGGTTTTGTGAACGCAGTCACGACGCCGGGCGGCGCCGTCGCCAATCCGGATTTCTTTGACCGGCTGTATTCGTACGCGTGGTTCGTGACGTTCTCGCTGAGCTTTGTGATCTATCTCGTGCTGATGCGCGGGCGCGAGAGTGCCGGCGTGAAGCACATCCCCTGATTAGCGGAGAAGCTGGATGCCCCGGATAGTGAAGTGCGGATTGATTCAGGCCAAGCATGCCTGCTCAACCGATGAATCTCTCGATACGATTCGCGAATCGAACATCGCCAAGCATCTCGAGATCATCGAGCAGGCGGGCCGGGAGGGTGTGCAGATACTCTGCATGCAGGAGATCTTCACCGGCCCGTACTTCTGCGCCGAGCAGAGCACGCGCTGGTACGACTCGACGGAAAAGATTCCCGACGGGCCGACGACGCGCCTGATGCAGGAGGTGGCGAAGCGCCACTCGATGGTGATCGTCGTCCCCATCTATGAGGAGGAGGGAACCGGTGTCTACTACAACACCGCCGCCGTCATCGATGCTGATGGCACATACCTCGGGAAGTACCGGAAGAATCACATCCCGCACTGCGGTCCCGGCTTCTGGGAGAAGTTCTATTTCCGTCCCGGCAACCTCGGCTACCCGGTGTTCAAGACGCAGTACGCCGATGTTGGAGTCTACATCTGTTACGACCGGCATTTTCCCGAGGGCGCGCGCGAGCTGGGATTGAACGGCGCCGAGATCGTGTTCAATCCCTCGGCGACGGTGGCTGGGCTGTCTGAGTATTTGTGGAAGCTCGAACAGCCGGCGCACGCGGTCGCGAATGCCTTCTTTGTCGGCGCGATCAATCGTGTCGGATATGAGGAGCCGTGGAAGATTGGCGAGTTCTACGGCCAGAGCTACTTTTGCGACCCGCGGGGGAAGTTCGTGGCCGAGGGAACGCGTGACCGCGACCAGCTCATCACGGCGGAGCTCGACCTCGATACCATCCGCGAAGTGCGCAATGTCTGGCAGTTCTATCGCGACCGCCGCCCAGAGACGTACGGCGGCCTGTGCAAGCTCTAGAATCACCGCGCCGAGCGATGACCGCGCGATCATGACAGTCGGGAAATTCGAGATCGATCCTGACATCAGGCGCGCTTCGACGCTGCCGGCGCGGGTGTACTCGGGCGACGAATACTTTGCGGCGCAGAAGGATCTCGTTTTCGCGCGGACATGGCAGTGGGCGGGCGACGCGACGCGGGTGAAGGCCGCCGGCCACGTTCTGCCGTTCAACTTGCTGGAAGGGTGTCTCGATGAGCCGCTCGTCCTGGTCGCCGACGACGATGCGACGGTGCGGTGTCTCTCGAATGTGTGCACGCATCGCGGCGCAATCGTCGTCGAAGGGGAAGGCCACCTGAAAACCCTGCGGTGCCGATATCACGGCCGCCGGTTCGGCCTCGACGGGAAGTTCGCCGCGATGCCCGAGTTCGAAACCACCGTTGGGTTTCCGTCGCCCAGGGACGATCTCCTGCAGCTCCCGCTCGAGCGGTTCGGTCCGCTCCTTTTCACGGGCATCTCTCCGGCATTTCCGTTCGAGGAGTGGATCGCGCCGGTGCGCGCGCGCGTTGCCTGGATGCCGCTCGACAGCTTCGTGCGCGACAAGGTTGGCTCCCAGGATTACCTCATCAACGCCAACTGGGCGCTTTACTGCGACAATTATCTGGAAGAGTTTCACATCCCATACGTGCATCCCGGGCTGGCCGAGAAGCTGGACTACTCCGGGTATCGCACCGAGAGATTCCGCTACGGAAATCTTCAGCTTGGCGTCGCGAAGGGCGCCGCGCCGGCGTTCGATCTTCCTGCCGGACACCCTGACGAGGGACAGCGCATCGCGGCGTTCTATTTCTGGCTGTTCCCAAACCTGATGCTCAACTTCTATCCGTGGGGCCTTTCCCTGAATGTCGTCACCCCGCTTTCAGCGGGTCGGTGCAGGGTGACGTTTCAGTCTTACGTGTGGAGGCCAGAGCTCCTCGACGAAGGAGCGGGCGCGGGACTTCACAACGTGGAGATGGAAGACGAGGAAGTGGTCGAGTCGGTCCAGCGCGGAGTTCGCTCGCGGATCTACGAGAGGGGCCGTTACTCCGAACGCCGGGAAGTAGGGACTCACCACTTTCACGAGCTGCTCGCCGAGTTCATGGGACGGGGATAATCCGCGAGACCAGCGACGAAGGGCTGATACGGGCGGTGGGCTCACGCGGCCTCACCGCCGGCATGATCAACTACATGATCGGCGCGGGAATTTTCGTCCTTCCCGCAGTGGTGGCCGCGCGCGTTGGTGGTGCCGCTCCCGTCGTTTACCTGATTTGCGCTGTTGCGATGGCGCTGATTGTCATGTGCTTCGCCGATGCCGGGAGCAGGGTCTCGCTCTCTGGCGGTACGTACGCATACGCTGAAGTCGCCTTCGGTCCATTCATCGGATTCGTCGTCGCGATGTCGCTCTGGTTCGGCTCATCGGTACTCGCCAGTGCCGCCGTCGCCAACGTCTTCGTGGAGACGCTCACGCAGATATCCCCCGGGTTGAGCCACCCGCTTGCCCGCGGCGGAATTCTAATTCTCATGTACGCCGCCCTCGCCACGATCAACATCCGGGGCGTGAAGATGGGCAGCGGGGTCGTGCAGAGCGTTACGGCGGCGAAGCTGATCCCTCTCCTGATCCTGCTAGGTGTGGGTTTGATTGCCATCAACGCCAGGAACCTCGCTTGGCC
>JACCRL010000275.1 GCA_013813605.1 Gemmatimonadaceae bacterium | reverse complement strand
GAGGTAGTGCAGGTGGCGTACGATCCCTCAAAAATCAGCTACACCAAACTCCTCGAGGTGTTCTGGCGAAACATCGATCCGCTCACGCCGAACCGCCAGTTCTGCGATGCGGGTTCGCAATACCGGTCGGCCATCTTTTATCACGGCGATGACCAGCGTCGCGCCGCCGAGGCGTCGAAGCGAGCGCTCGAGCAATCCGGCCGGTTCAAGCGGTCGATCGTGACCCAGATCGTCGCGGCATCCACTTTCTACGCCGCTGAGAAATATCACCAGGACTACTATCTCAAGAACCCCGTTCGGTATCGGTTCTACAGGGGCAGATGCGGCCGAGACGATCGTCTCAAAGAGGTTTGGGGCAAGCAGAGCGAATGAAACGCTGGATCGTTGGCGGCGCGGCTGCGCTGGCGATAATCGCTGCGCTGTTCCTGCTCGGCCGTGTGGCAGCGGAGCCGCTACGAAGTTTCGCCACCTGGGTGAACGGACTCGGGGCGCTCGCCCCCGTCGTTTTTATCGCGGGTTATGTCGTGGCGACGGTCGCGTTTGTGCCGGGCTCGATCCTGACGCTGGCGGCGGGGGCGATATTCGGGCTCGTTCGAGGCACGGTGTATGTGCTCATCGGCGCGACCCTCGGTGCCGCCGCGGCATTCCTCGTCGCCCGCTACGCCGCCCGGCCGATGGTGGAGCGGAAGCTTGCCGGAAACGAGCGCTTTCAACGCATCGATCGCATCATCGAACAGCAGGGCGGGAAAATGGTCGTGCTGATGCGACTGTCGCCGCTCCTGCCATTCAATGCGCTGAACTACGCGCTCGGAATCTCGAAGGTGCGATTCCTGTCCTACCTCCTGGGCTCCGTCGGCATGATTCCGGGAACGCTCCTCTACGTGTACTACGGAAAACTCGCCGGTGATTTGACGGCGCTCGGGGGGCGCGAGGTCGAGCGCGGTGCGGAGTACTATCTCTTCCTTGCGCTCGGACTCATTGCGACGATAGCGGTAGCCGTTATCGCGGCCCGGGCGGGCAAGCGCGCGCTCGGGGAAAGCGATGCACGATAACACCGCGGAACAAGCGCGGATCGCCAATGTACATCCGCCGGCGTGGGAAAATCCTCGCGCAAAGGACAAGTACCATATCGTCGTGGTCGGCGGCGGCACCGGTGGTCTTGTCACCGCGGCGATCGCCGCCGGGCTGGGCGCCAGAACGGCGCTGGTGGAACGCCACTGGATGGGCGGCGATTGTCTGAACGTCGGGTGCGTGCCGTCGAAGGCGCTGCTCCGCTCCGCGCGTGCCTGGCATGAAGCGGAAACCGCGCACCAGCGATTCGGGGGACCCGCAATCGACGGACAGCGCGACTTCGCGGCAGCCGTACGGAGGATGCAGAAGATTCGCGCCGACATCAGCGCCGTGGATAGCGCTCACCGTTATCGCGACCTGGGTGTCGATGTCTACTTCGGGCAGGCGAGCTTTACCGGCGCGGATAGCATTACGGTTGACGGCCAGACTCTTCGCTTTCGCCGCGCCGTGATCGCGACGGGTACACGGCCAGCAATTCCAGCGATTCCGGGGCTGGCAGACAGTGGGTACCTCACCAACGAGACAATTTTCTCCCTCACTGAAGTTCCGCGCCGCCTTGTCGTCATCGGGGGCGGTCCAATCGGCGCCGAGCTGGCTCAGGCATTCGCCCGGTTCGGTAGCGCTGTTACCGTGCTGCAGCGAGGCGAGCGCATACTCGACAAGGACGATCCCGAGGCCGCTGGAATAGTCGCGGCAGCGCTTGCCCGGGATGGGGTCAGGATTTTGACGGGCGCTACAATCCGGCGGGTGGAACGCCGGGAATCAATCGTCGTTCATCTTGTGTGCGGTGGACGCAGCGAAGAGCTGGAAGCAGACGCGATCCTCGTTGCCAGCGGTCGCGTTCCGAACGTCGAAGAGCTGGGGCTCGACGCGGCCGGGGTCGAGTACGACGACCGTCAAGTGGTCACCGACGATCGTCTCCGAACCTCGAATCGTCGCGTATTTGCCGTTGGCGACATTACGGGGCGGGCGCCTTTCACTCATGTCGCCGATGCGCACGCGCGTATGGTGGTGCAGAACGCGCTGTTCTTCGGCCGGAAAAAGGTCAGCAGTCTCGTGATTCCATGGTGCACCTACACGCAGCCGGAGCTCGCGCATGTGGGCATGAAATGGGATGCCGCAAACGAAGCAGGCGGTAAGATCGAGTCGATTACCATCCCTCTTCATGATGTCGACCGTGCCCGCCTGGATGGCGATGACGAGGGATTTCTTCGCGTGCACTTTCGCGAAGGATCGGATCGGATCGTTGCCGCGACGCTCGTGGCGAGTCACGCCGGCGAAATCATCGGCCAGCTGTCGATGGCGATGCAGCAGGGGCTTGGATTGTCGGCGATCGGCGCCACGGTTTTTCCGTATCCCACCCAGGCGGAAGTAATTCGCAAGTCGGCAGACGCCTGGCGGAAGCGCAAGCTGAGCCCGCGGGTGCGTGGGTTGTTCCGGTCCTACTTTCGGATTATCCGGTGATCATCGTGCGGTTAGCACTCGTTCTGCTTGCCGGCTTGCTCGCCGAGCCGCTCGCCATACTGTCACTGGCAAACGCTCCTTTGCGTGCCGGCCTCCCGCCCGGCTGGAAGGTGCGCAACATTCGCGGGCAGACTGCTCCGGAAATCGAGATCCGTAACGATGGCGAGGGACCGGTCCTCAGAATCCAGGGAGCGGGCCGCGCGGCGTGGTTTTACCGAGAGCTGACCACTCAGCTGACGGAGTCGCCGGGCTCGCTCGGTTGGTCGTGGCGCGTGATGCAGGCACCCATTGGTGCGGATCTGCGCAAGGAGAAGACCGATGACTCGCCATTGCGCGTTTACGTTGTCTTTGGGAAACCCGGCTTCTTCGGTGGATCGAGCCGCGTCATTTTCTACACGTTCGGCTCCGCTGAGCCGGACGACTACGCGCGTGCCAGCTTTGTCTCCGACAAGCTCCACGTGATCCGCGTCGGCGGAACCCGGGATGTCGGGCGCTGGAGCGAGAACGCAGTGAATCCCTTTGCCGACTACCGCCGCGTGTGGCGCCGGAAACCGCCACCCATCACCGCCGTCGGTGTGATGCAGGACACCGATCAGACTCGGGCTATGGCCGTGGCGGAGCTTCGGCGGCTGGAGTGGCTGCCACCGTGATCATCGCCAACGCAGACGAAAACGGCATCTTGAGGACTTTGGGCAGCGTGAGCTCGGCCGGGTCGCGGTATTCCGCCAGGCCGATCGTGACGTCATCTCTCGTTGCTTCCGGCTGCAACGTGTGATGGATCCTGTCCCAGATCGTGAGGCCGCTGGACCAATTCGAGTTCACTTCTTTGTCTATGACTGAGTGATGAATCCCGTGCAGGCGGGGAGTCATGATCATCCGACTCACCCACTTTTCCGCGCGGGTTGAGATCCGCACGTTGGAGTGGTGGAACATGATTGAGAGCATGAGCAAGCGCTGATAGACGGCGAGAGTCCTGGGAGTCACCCCGATGCAGACGATCTGTGCTGCACGCCAGGGTACCGAAGCGGCGAGCTCACCAAAGTGGAAGCGGAGAGCCGTAGACGCGTCAAGATCGAGATCGACGTGATGGACGGCGTGAAACCGCCAGACCGCCGGCACTTTGTGCTCCAGCACGTGCCAGATGTAGAGAGTGTAATCCAGGAGGAGAACGCCCAGAACCGTTTCGAGCCATCCAGGCAGCCGCATGCGTTGCAGGAGTCCGTACCGACGCCTTTCCACCAGCCTGGCGAGGGGTAACGAAACAGGTCGCTCTGCAAGGTGGAGAACGGCAGCGCTCACACCCGCGACAGCGAGATTGCGGGCAACTCGCCGCGCTTTGGGCTCGAGAGGATTTCGAAGGCTTCGCCGGTGCTCCAGCCACAGCAGCACGCCGAAAGCCGCCGCCGTCACGACCGTCCCCGACCACGCGTGCCGTTTCGCCTCCATGTCGCTACTCGCTCGCAAGCGCGGGGCCATATATCGGGTCCGTATCAGTCGTGGGGAACGCCTCAGGAGTGCTACCATGTCGCGGGACTTCTGTGTTACCTATGTTCCCGATTGCTTTTCACTCGGCCCGTTCCAATGCCGCGTGATGTCTTCCAA
>JACCRL010000233.1 GCA_013813605.1 Gemmatimonadaceae bacterium | reverse complement strand
CCGAAGTCGAGGCCGAGCACGGTGATGATCGGGATGAGCGCGTTGCGCAGCGCGTGGCGGACGACCACGACGCGCTCCTTCAGTCCCTTCGCGCGCGCCGTGCGCACGAAGTCGCCGCTCAGCACATCGAGCATCGCCGACCGCGTGACGCGCGCGAGGAACGCAATCGAGCGGGAGCCGAGCGCGAGCGCCGGCAGAATGAGGTACTTGATGCCGCCGTAGCCGGACGGCGGCAGCCACTTGAGCATCACCGCGAAGAAGAGGATCAGGATCAGTCCGACCCAGTACACGGGGAATGAAATCCCGAGATAGGCGGCACCCAGTCCCAGGCGGTCGAGCCAGCCGCCCGGGTTCCGCGCGCTCAGCACGCCGAGCGTGATGCCGAGTATAGAGGCGAGCAGCATCGCGGTTCCGGCGAGGAGCAGCGTCTTTGGAAAACGCTCGCGGATGTCCTGGATGATCGGACGCTGCGTGATGTAGGAGTTGCCGAAGTCGCCGCGCAGGACGCCGCTCGTATAATGAGTGAACTGCTTGTGCATGGGCTCGTCGAGCTTCAGCTCCTTCCGCAGGCGGGCGATCGTCTCGGGATCGGCGCGCTCGCCGACCATTTCCTGAACCGGATCACCCGGCGCGACGTAGAGCAGCAGGAAAACGACGACCAGCACCCCGAACAGCGTCGGGATGGAGAGCAGCAGCCGGCGGACGATGAAGGCGAACAAGCGCTATTTCTGCATCGTCACGTCGGTCCAGCGCTGTCCGCTGAACACAGCCGGCACGGTGAATCCCTTTACCCACGGCTGTACCGCGTAGAGATCCTTGTAGAAGAACAGGAAGATCATCGGGGCTTCGTCGAAGGCGATCTGATCGGCCTGCGTGTAAAGAGCAGCGCGCTTGCCTTCGTCCTGCTCGCGGCGCGCCTCGGAGACGATACGATCGAACTGCGCGTTCTGGTAGAACGACACGTTTCCGCCGACACCCTTATTACTCCCGTGGAGCAGGGGATACAGGAAGTTCTCGGCGTCCGGATAATCGGCCCACCATTCCTTGAGCGCGAGATCGGTCTGTCCCTTTCTTGCCGCTTCGCGCATCGACGACGCATCGCGCTGAACCAGCTTCACGCGAACGCCCGCCTCGGCGAGGTTGGCCTGGATCGTCTGCGCGAGGCGCGGCGACGGCTCCGTCATCGACGTCCAGAGCTCGAGATCGATGCCGTTGGCGTAGCCGGCGGCGGCGAGCAGCTGCTTTGCCTTGGCGACATCATGCGTGTAACCCTTTCGCATCGTGTCGGCGCCGGAGAGAGTCGGCGGAATGACACCAGCGGCGACGCGGCCGCGGCCGCCGATCACCTGCTGCAGCATCACGTTCACATTGACGGCGTGGTTGAGCGCCTGTCGCACGCGCACATCCTTGAGCGGCCCGCGCGTGGCGTTGATGCCGACGTACCAGAGCCGGAGCGCCGGCGCCGAAGAAAGCAGCGCCTTCTTTTCCGCGCTCTGCTCCCAGGTGCCCGTCTCCTGCTCGGGGACGTTGAGAATGTCGACGTTGCCCGCCTCGAACTCGGCCGATGCGGTGCTGCGCTCGGGGATGATGCGCGCCATCAGCGAATCGCTCTTCGGGGCGCCGTCGTAATAGCTCGCGTTCTTCGCGAAGAGGATATAGTCGTCGTGCTTCCACTCGACGAACTTCCACGGACCGGTTCCGATCGGCTTCTGGCCGAAATCGCTGGCCGGATTTTCCGGAATGATGGAGGAAACCGGCATCGCGAGGAGCTTGGGGAAGATCGCCAGCGGCTCCTTCAGCGTGATCACTACCGTGGAGTCATCCGGCGACGTGATGCCGGTGATCGTTCGTCCTTTTCCCGCCGCGTAGTCCTCGGCGCCCTTGATCGGATAGAGCGGCCACCCTCTGCCGCCCTTTGTCGCTGGATCGAGCACCCGCTGGAAGCTGGCAAGGACCTGCTTCGCCGTGAAGGGCCGGCCGTCGTGGAACTTTACGCCGCGGCGGAGATGGAAAGTGTAGGTCATCCCGTCGGGGGTGACGTCCCATGATGTGGCGAGTCCCGGAACTACACGCGCGTCGGGGGTAAACCGTGTCAGCCCATCAAACAGATAGGCGACGGCGCGCCCCGTCGGAACGTCGGTGGAAAGCGCAGGGTCCATCGAGCGCGGATCCGATGTGTCGCGCGAGTCGATGAGGGTCCGGCGGCTTGGCGCGGAATCACCGCCGCTGCCACCACAGGCGAGAAACGCGGGTACAATCAGGAGATGGAGTCGCCGCATATGCAGACAGGGCCGGTTGACATGAAGGGGGACGCTACGAGAACTTACGCGCATCCCCCGGAAAAGGCGTCATTGTGAGCGCAGAATACTATTATCGCCGCCAGCTTGGCGCCACGGATTTGCTGCCAGCGATTGGCGTCGGTGTCGCCGCCGGTTTGGCCGGTTTTTACCTTGTGCAACTCTTAATCCAGCGGACGCCCCTCGTTCCGCAGGGCGAACTCGCCCGGTCAGTGACCGACCCCCCGAAGAGAATGCTCGGGGACACGAGCGAGCCGAAAACGATACTTCACGAGGCGCACGAGCTTCCGCCCGGCCGCCCTCCGGCAGCACGCGCGCTGCGCGGGTGAGCGTCGGCGCCCCGGCTCGGTTAGCGCTCGGGACCGCACTCCTTCTATTTGCTGCCGCGGCAATCGCCGCCTCCCCCGCTGCCTCCGGCGCGCAGGATCTGGCGTGCGGACCGGGAGATCTCGAGGTACGGCGGCTGGTGTTCGAGGGAAACCGTGCCTATTCGGACGCCGATCTTGCAAGGACCATCGTCACCACGCCCTCGGCCTGGGCGCGGCGAATCCTCAAGCTGCCCTTCACGGTCAAGCGCTGCCTCGACCGCGACGAGATCCCGAATGACCGCGCGCGGCTGATAATCTTTTACCGCCGCCGGGGGTATCCCAGAGTGGCGGTTGACACCGCGGTGAAGGCGGCGGGCAGCGGCGGCGTCGAGGTTCGGTTCAGAATCAGGGAGGGCCCGCGCACGCTGGTCCGGTCCTTTGTTCTGAACGGCCTCGATTCGGTGGCAGACCGGCGACGCATAACGCGCGATCTGCCGGTGCGCGAAGGCGGGCCGTTCGACCGCATCGCGATCGAGGCGGCGCGCGATTCGATCGTCCGCCGCCTTCGCAACAATGGATATCCGCGCGCGGACGCCGTGCACTCGTTCGCGGTTGACGAAAGCGCACTCAGCGCGTGGGATACCATCACGGTCTCGCCGGGACCCCGAACAAGGATCGGAACCATCAGCGTCGCAGTGCTGCCGTTGCAGGGGAAAACGCAACAGATACCGAATCGCGTCGCGCGCCGTATAATGGGCCTCGATTCGGGCGACCTGTATCGCGAGGACCAGATCCTCGACGCGCAGCGCGCGCTCTATCGCACCGAGGCATACCAGCACGTGTCGATCTCTCCCGACAGCGGCGCCAGCGCGACGGACTCGGTCCTCAGCCTGACGGCGATTCTCGCCGAAGCTGCCATGAACGCGGCGCGCCTCGGCGTCGGATACGGCACACTCGACTGCTTCCGCCTCACTGGCGAGCTCACGAACTACAACTTCATGCGCGCTGCGCGGCGACTCGACCTGAACGCTCGCGTGTCGAAGATCGGCATCGGTGAGCCGCTCAGCGGCGCAAAGCAGCTGTGCCCGCAGGCAAAGCGTGATGTCTTCAGCAACCGCCTCAACTATTACCTGGGCGCCACCCTTCGGCAGACGGTGTTCCTGGGACGGCGCACCGTGCCGACCGTCACGCTCTACAGCCAGCGCGTGTCCGAGTACAACGCGTACCTGCGCACGACCACCATCGGCGGCGTCGCTTCCCTCGCGCTGTCGCAGTGGCGGCGCACTCCCGTCAATCTCTCCTACTCGATGGACCTCGGGAGAACGGAGGCACAGCCCGCTCTCTTCTGCGCGGTGTTCAACCTGTGCGAGCAGGAGGAACGGGAGCGGATCCAGAGGACGCAACGCCTCGCCGTGCTCAGCGCATCGGTGACCCGTGACAACTCGAACAGCATACTGTCCCCAACGCGCGGATCGGTGCTGAGATTCGAGGCACGTCATTCATCGCCCGCCATTCTGTCCGACCGTGATCTTCAGTTCAACAAGCTCGTTGCAGACGGCGCCCGCTACATGCACGTGGGCGGCGGGAATGTGCTCGCGTTCCGGCTCCGCGCTGGAACGGTCTTCGGCAGGACTTTCGGGACCGCGACGGGATTCATCCCGCCGCAGGAGCGGCTCTACGCCGGCGGGCCGACGACAGTGCGCGGATTCTCCCAGAACGAGCTTGGCTCGGCGATCTATATCGCGCGGGGTTTTGCAGTGCTGCCGCCCGCGTCAACCGGGCTCCCCGACACGGTCGTTCGCGATACGCTCGGAACGTTTCGCCGCGTGGTGCCCGTCGGCGGGAACACGCTGGTGGTGGGGAACCTCGAGCTGAGGCTGCGCAGCCCGGTGCTGCCTGAGCTGCTCCAGTTCACGGTCTTCACCGATGCCGGCGAAGTATGGAATCGCGGCCAGTCGCGCGGGTTCGAGGGGCCGCAGCTCAAGGTCACGCCGGGCATCCAGGTGACCGCGTTCTCCCCGGTTGGTCCGGTGCGCGCCGTGATCGGATACAATCCTTACGCGCGTCCAACAGGCCCGCTGTACTACGAGGCGCGCGAAGTCGAGGGGGGCGGACTGCCCTGCGTCAGTCCCGGCAATACTCTGGCAACACGTTTCACGACGACGGCCGATGGCGTGACGATCACGCAGGCGGAGGGCCGCTGCCCGTCAACGTTCAAGCCGCGCGCCCAGGGCTCGCTGGCGAGTCGACTCACCTTCAGCTTCGCAATTGGACAGGCGTTCTAGCGGCATGTCGCGCCGTCTTCGCATCGCCATCGTGAGTGCTGCCGTGCTGCTCGCCATTGGTGTCATCGCCGTGCTGAGCCTCGTCGGCGTTACGCATACCGGGTTCGGCCAGGAGCGCGTTCGCCGCATGGTGTCGTCGATGCTCGCCGGCAACGTGAAGGGCAAGGTCCACGTCGGCAGGATCAGCGGTGGGTTCTTCAACGGCGTCACTATCGACTCGCTGGAGATCCGCGACGACGAGGACTCGCTGTTCATTGCGACCGGACCGATTCGCCTGCGTTACGACTCCCGCGACCTTTTCGACCGCCGCATCCTGCTCACGCACGTCGACGTGCAGCACCCGATCGTCGTGTTGCGGCAGCACAAGAACGGCGAGTGGAACTTCCGCCGCGTCTTTCCGCCAGGCGCGCAGAAGGCGGCGCGCGACCGGAGAGGCTTTGGCCACTACATCGTGTCCGACTCGGCCGACATCCACGACGGCAGCGTCATCCTCACATTACCCTGGCACCCGGCCGACTCGCTCAAGGGCGCGCGCAGGGACAGCGCCATCCGCTTCGCGCTGGCCAGCCCCGGTCAGGAGATCCGCCGCAACCGCGAAGGACTCGCGCGCACCTGGCGATGGACCGGTGGCGATGCGACCCTCGGGTACGCGCGCATCGCCGATCCCGACAGCGCGGGGAGATTCGCCCAGGTTCTCAACGCGAAGTTCAAGGAATCGGATCCGCCCTTTGTCTTCAGAAACGTTGCGGGGACGGCGCTCAACCTCGGCGATTCTCTCTGGATCGACAGCAATCGCTGGCACCTGCCCGGATC
>JACCRL010000353.1 GCA_013813605.1 Gemmatimonadaceae bacterium | reverse complement strand
GGCGCTGGTCGTCGAGACCGACGCGGCGACCGTCGCGCTCGCGCCCGTTACCGAGCGCGCGTTCGTGATGCTCGCCGCCGGGGGTACCGTGCCGATAGGGATGGTGCGCCGCGTGCTCGCGCGCTCGGTAGCGATGGCCGCCTCGTGGCTAGGGCCGCAATGAGAGCAGCGATGACGGAAATGGTGAGCGCGCTTTCGTTCCTGCCGGGAGTCGCGGCGGCGATGGTGGTCGGCGCCGACGACGGTCTCATCGTCGAGGCGAGCGCGCCGCGGTCCGGCCAGGCCGCGGCCGCCGATCAGCGCCGCCACACCGCGGCACTGGCGGCCTATCTTTATGGGAAGGTGGGACGCGCTTCGAACATGGCGCGGCTTGGCATACCCGCGTTCATGCGGCTCGAGGCCGAGGGCGGGCAGGTCTGCATCGTCGGCTCGAGAGAAGTGGTGCTGGTCGCGATCCTCGATCGCGACGCAAATCTCGGACGGGTCAGGCTCGAAATGATGCAGGCGGCGCAGAGCAGATGATGGTCAACCCAACCGTGACCGAGCCGTGGCTCGACGCTCCGCTGAGGCGTCTCATCGGCGACGCGCGCCTGATATCGGGAGTTTTTCTCCTCCCGAGTGGACGGGCGCTTGGCCAGTTCGGCTTCCGGGACGCCGGTGAAGTCATGTCGGTGTGCGCACTCGTGTCGGCGATTAATGCGTCGGCGCAAGAGCTGGGTCGCCAGCTCGACGGCAAACCCTTTTACGAGATGCACCACCCCGGCGTAGACCGTCAGGTCTTCATGGCGCGCGCTTTCGTCGGCCCGCAGGAATACCTGTTCGTCGGCGTTTTCGACAACGACAGCTCGCTCGGCCTCGTCGAGATGTATTTCGCCGAGTTTCAGCAGTCGCTCGGCAACATCGTTCCGCAGGCGCAGGCCGCCGCTCCGGGTCCGTCCGGAGACTTCGAGGGCGAGCTCAATCGCAGCCTCGACGCTCTCTTCGGTCCCCTCCGGTAGAACCATGTCAGTCGTCAACTATGGCAACCGCGAGATTACCTGCAAGATCGTCTACTACGGGCCGGGACGCTCGGGCAAGACAACCAATCTCCAGCACATCTTCAGTCAGCTGCCCGAGGAGCGGAAAGGGAAGATGGTTTCGCTCGCGACCGAGACCGACCGTACTCTTTTCTTCGATTTCCTGCCGCTCGACCTGGGAACGATCTCCGGATTCGCGACACGCTTTCAGCTGTACACCGTGCCGGGCCAGGTCTACTACGCCGCGACGCGCCGGCTCGTTCTCCAGGGTGTTGACGGAGTCGTTTTCGTTGCCGACAGCCAGGCGCGGCAGATGGCGGAGAACATCGAGAGCCTGCAGGACCTGCACGCGAATCTCGCTGAGGAGGGGATGGACCCGCGCACAATTCCGCTTGTGATGCAGTACAACAAGCGTGACCTCCCCCCCGCCGAGCTGAGCGCCATGCAGGAGCTGGATCACACGCTCAATTTTCGCGGCGTTCCCTCGTTCCCCGGAACGGCGACCGCGGGCGGCGGTGTGTTCGAGACGCTGCGCAGCATTTCCACACTCGTGCTCTCCCGACTGAGCGCACCAGTTCCGACACAGGGGCCGGGTGGCAAACGCTGAGGGCACGGGCGCGAAGCGCGACAGCGGAGAATTTGCCGGGTTCATGGCTGACATCTCCGAAGAGATCGCGCAGCGCGTGAGTGCAATACTTCCCGCCGCCGCCGAAGCGCCGAAGCCCGACGATGCCGTCATAACGGACTGGGAAGACGTGACCGACCGCATCATCGAGGAGCTGCGCTAGTGGCAATCAAGGGCAGCCTGAAGGAGGCAAGCCTGCCGGACGTGCTCCAGCTCCTGTCGATGGGGAAGAAGACAGGCTGCCTCGGCTTGTCGTTCCACGACAACTTCGGCTCCATCTACTTCGACAGTGGCCGGATCTGCCACGCCGCGATCGTCAACAGGCCGCTGGACACCGAGAATTCGGTGTACACGCTGTTCACCTGGACGAGTGGCACCTTCAACTTCGAAGCTGGTGTCGAGCCGCTGCCCGGCTCGGCGCTCGTTTCCGTCGATCCGCAATCGCTGCTGCTCGAAGGCGCGCGGCGCGTCGACGAATGGTCCCTGATCGAGAAAAAGATTCCCAGCTTCGACGTCGTGTTCAGCACCGACCGGCAGAAGCTGATGTCGAACCGCGATTCGCTGACGCC
>JACCRL010000205.1 GCA_013813605.1 Gemmatimonadaceae bacterium | reverse complement strand
ACGGGGGGCAGGGCGATCCTGCACGACCGTGAGGTCACCTACAGTGTCACGTCGCCCATGGCTGGCGCGGGATCGCTAAGAAGTGCCTACGCGAGAATCAACTCGCTTCTCGTCGATGCGCTGTCACGTCTCGGTGTTACGGCATCGTTAGCGCCGGCAGCGAGCAGCCGCGCCCATGCGCCGAGTGCCATTCCCTGTTTCGAGACTCCATCCGAAGGCGAGCTCATCGCGAACGGGAGAAAGCTCGTCGGGAGCGCGCAGTGGCGCGACGAGAACGCACTGCTCCAGCACGGTTCGATTCTCGTGGAAGACGACCAGTCGTCGCTCGCTTCGCTGGCCGCAACGACCGAAGCGCAGGGCGAAATGTCGCCACCGGCAACTCTCGCGCGTCTTATGGGACGTTCACCTGCCGTCGCGGAAGTCGCGGAAGCAATGTTCGATGCGGTGAAGAGCATCGAGGATCCTGACGCGACTTTGCTGGATGAGGACGAAATCCGGCCCGACGCGGCGAAGCATCTTCCCCAATTTCTCGACGAGAACTGGACATGGCGCCGCTGAGATTCATTTCCCTGTTCGCGTTTGCAGGCGTCGTTGCCTGCACCGGGACGGAGTCCGCTTCCCCGCCGAAGAACGCGGGTGGAACGCTCGTCATCTCGACCCCTGGCGACCCCGATGTGCTGATTCCGGCGCTCATGTCATCGATCCAGGCTGCCCAGATCACCGAGCTCGTGTATGACCATCTCGCCAACATCGGCGACTCGCTCACCATCGTCGGCGACAGCGGATTCCGCCCGGCACTCGCGGACCAGTGGAGCTGGGGAGCGGATTCGCTGAGCATTGCGTTTCATATCCACCCGAACGCGCGGTGGCACGACGGCAAGCCCGTGCGAGCCACCGATGTGAAGTTCACGCATGCCGCATACACCGACTCCGCTCTCGGCTCGCCCGCGCGCGCCCTGCTTGCAAACATCGACTCGGTGACGGTACGCGATTCGTCCACCGCCGTATTCTGGTACGCAAAGCGCTCGGCGCAGCAGTTTTACGACGCCGCGTACACGCTGCTCATCATGCCCGAGCACGTCTGGAAGGACACGCCCATGTCGGCGTGGAGACCGTCGGACATCGGAAAGAGACCCATTGGATCGGGCCGGCTCCGGTTTCAGCGCTGGACTCCGAAAACGGCCGTCGAGATCGTTGCCGACACCGGTAACTACCGTGGCGCCCCGAAGCTGAGCCGCGTCATCTGGAGCATATCCCCCGATTTCAACACCGCCGTCACGCGCTTTCTCTCCGGCGAGGCAGACCTTTTCGAAGCCCTGAGACCAGAGCACATGGCAGAAGTCGCGAAGAACCCGGCTCTTCGCGTCGCGACCTTTACCAGCGTGGATTACCTCTTTGCCGCTTTCAACCTGCGCGACCAGAAGAACAAGGCGCGACCCCATCCGATTTTTGGCAGCCGTGAGCTGCGTCGCGCCCTCACAATGGCCGTCGACCGCGCCGCAATCGTAAAGAGCGTCTACGACACGCTCGCCGAGCCCGCGCTCGGCCCGATGGTGCGCGCGTTTGCGACCACTGACCGCGCTCAGGCGCAGATTCCCTTCGACCTCGCCGGCGCGCAAGCGAAGCTCGATTCGCTTGGATGGCGCGACGGTAATGGCGACGGAATTCGGGAGAGGAACGGCCGGCCTCTCCGCATCTCTCTCCTCGTGCCAGGCTCGAGCAAGGCGCGCGTGCAGATGGCAGTGCTCATTCAGGAACAGCTCCGGCAGGCGGGCGCGCGCGTGGAAGTGGAGCAGGTCGAATTTCCCACCTACGCCGAGCGCATGCGCAAGCGCACGTTCGACATGGTGATGGGCGGCTGGCACACGCAGGCGAGCCCCGGCGGAGCGCGCCAGAGCTGGGGCACTGCCGGTGTCCGCGCCGCGAGCGGCAGCAACTACCCGTCTTACGAGAGCGCTGCTTTCGATGCCTCGATGGACAGCGCGCTGATGGAGCTCGACTTCGCGAAGAAGAAGGCGCTGTTCGCCCGCGCGTACGACACCATCATCCAGGACGCACCGGCAATCTGGCTGGCGGAGCCGAAGGCAGCGATTGGTTACCACAAGCGCCTTCGTACCGCGCCGATGCGTGCCGATGCGTGGTGGAGCCATCTGGCGGAATGGTGGATTCCGGAGAACGAACGCATCCCGCGCGACAACGCCCGGCCAGCGGCCGCTGTGCCGGCAGCGAGGCCCGATTCGCAGAAGACTCCGTAGCGGGTGATCCGTCTTCTCGCACAACGTGTAGCGCAGGCGGCCGTGATCGTCGCATTCGTGGCGACGATCAGCTTTGTCCTCATTCATCTGGCCCCCGGCGACCCTTTCAGCGCCGCGCTGGAGAATCCGAACGTCACCGAGGAGCTGCGCGACCAGCTGCGGGGACAGTACGGGCTCGACAAGCCTCTGACTGAACAGTTCCGGCTCTACGCGGCGCAGCTGGCGCACGCTGATCTCGGCTGGTCCTTTTCGCACGAGCGGCCGGTGCGCGCAGTCCTCGCCTCCGCACTGCCCAATACGCTGCTGCTGATGGGAGTCGCGCTCTTCGGAAGCTTCGCACTGGGAATTCTCGTCGCGCTCGTCCAGGTGGCGCGTCGCGGATCAGTGATCGATCGCCTGCTCGACGGCCTGTCGCTCGTGCTATCCTCGATGCCGGATTTCTGGTTCGCGATCCTGGCGCT
>JACCRL010000204.1 GCA_013813605.1 Gemmatimonadaceae bacterium | reverse complement strand
CATGTTCAGCTCCTTGGTGCGCCAGCTCTCGCTGCCGCGGTTCCGAGAACCAGCGCGTCGTCGTCGCGGAAAGCGATCAACAGGAGCGCGCCGGCAAAAATTATGAGTGACGGGAAGAACAGGGCGTTCGAGCCTTCCAGCATCCAGCCCCAGGGATCCACGATCGAGCGCCACACTCCCACCATCGTCAGGCCGGTGGCGACTGCAAGCACCGGATAGGTTATTCGCCGAGCAAGGCCGAGGATGACCATCGTTCCGAGCGCCAGCTGGAGAACTCCCCACACCGGCATGAAGGAACGCGCCGGCAACCCGAAGTAGAACTTCTCGGCGACGAGCACGCCGTGCTCGGGGTTGGCGAACTTATCCATACCCCACACGAGCATTAATGCTCCGATAGTGAACCGGAAAAGCGCGAGCGACAATGCTCTCTGATCAATCGACCGTTCCCCTTGCATGACTGGACTAGACGCGGGGAGGGTCGAAAGTTCCCGGTCGTGCGCGCCGGAACCCTTCGGCGGCGAGGGCGGCGACAACGCGTTCGTGCAAGGCCTCGCACGGCTCGACTGCAGTGCGCGAGGCGGCGATCTGTTCCGCGAGTTTCCGCGCAAAAGCGAAGTGTGGTCCACACTCTGAGCACCCCCTCAGATGAGCTTCGACTTCCGCCATATGCGAAGCGTCGAGCTCGGCGTCGAGGTAATCCCAGAGGCGCTGGACGGCGGTCGCACAATCGATGGCAGCTACGGCGGAAGTCGGCACTGTAGTCTCCGGCAGAGTAATGGTCATTGGTTGTCAGCGGTCTTTTTTGTAGCGCACGTCGCCGGATAGATGCCGGCGTCGCGAGCGTGGGCAAACAGCTTGTCCTGCAACAGCCGGCGCGCGCGGAATAACCGGGAACGAATGGTCCCGACCGGTACGCCGGCGACGACAGCGGCCTCCTCGTAGCTCAGCTCTTCCATGTCAACAAGTACGACGGCGACGCGAAAGGAGCTGGGCAGCTCACGCAGCGCGCGATTGATCGCCGGACCCACATCGATGCGATCGAACAGGTCGCCTTCGCCGCGTTGAACGGCCGCGAGATGGCCGTAGGCCATGGCGAGCGACTCGGCAGCAGGATCACCCGCGTCATCGATCGGCTCGAACCGGCTGGCGCGCGACCGCTGGCGGAAAAAAGAGTTACGACAGATCCTGAATAGCCAGCGCCGCGCATCGTCGCCCTGACGAAAGGTGTGATAGCCGCGGTAGGCGAGCAGACAGCTCTCCTGCACGAGATCATCAGCGTCAGTCGCGTCGTGCGTAAGCGAGCGGGCGAATCGCGAAAGATCGGGAAGGCAGCTGAGCACCTCACGCTCGAAGCGCGCGTCACGCCCTAGGTTCGGTGCGGCCTGGGCAGGCGTGACCGACGGCGTGCCTTCTTCAGTCACGGGCGAAACGGCATCAGGATGCGAGCGGGAACTTTCGGTGATCGGGTGCACACGACATCTAGACCCAGCGCCTCGTCCAAGTTCCCGCGCACAGTGGTCAGAGGGATCGTTCAGGAGTGAGGCTGCCCAGAGCGCTCCAGGCTGCGTCCGAGCCCGGCGATCCCATCCAGGACCGCGTTGACATGGCCGGCGTCGGTGCGCGGATTCATCACCGTCGCGCGCAAGGCAAGACGTTCCCCAAGCAGGGTCGTGGTGATCCAGCCCGCACCAGATGCGTTGTACCGAACTCGCAGCTCGCGATTGAGCGAATCGAGCTGTGTGTCCTTCAATACGCGCCGTCCCACGTAGCGGAAGCAGAGGATGTTCGACTCCGGCTCGTGCATGGCTTCGAACGCTTCGCTCTCCGCGACTGCGGCGTGCAGGGTACGCGTCGTCGTGCAAAGATGCTCATACAACGCACCAATGCCCGTCGCACCGTACCGATGCAGGGCCACCCACATCTTCAAGACATCGGTGCGGCGGGAGCAAAGGAAGCTCCGCATGCCCTGGTCCCAGCTACGCTCGTCCTCTCCGTCGCGGAAGATGTAGGGCGCGCGCTGCGTGAAGGCGGCGTCAAGATCCTTCTCGTCGCGCATGAGCAACATGCCGGCCGAGAGCGGCAGCAGCATCATCTTGTGCGGGTCCCACGCGATGGAGCGAGCGCGCGCGATGCCGCGCATGTGATGCCGATGAGCGGGAGAAAGGAGCGCCGAAGCGCCGTGCGCGCCGTCGACATGCAACCATACGCCGTGCTGATCGCAAAGCTGGCCAATGGCTTCCAGATCGTCAAAGGAACCGGTGGCCGTCGACGCAGCAGTCGCCACGACTGCCATCACCGTCACCGCTGATTCGCGCAACTCCCGCAGACGCTGGGCAAGCGCAGGCGCGTCCATCCTGTACTCGCGCGATGGGATCACGACAATGCTTTGGGTGCCCAGCCCAAGCTGGCCCGCGGCGCGCGTCACCGCGTAGTGCGCATGCTCGCCGCACACGATTACCGGAGGCTCGTTTCCGACGCCACGCTCCCAGGCGTGCGGCAACGCGGCCGCCCGTGCAGCGAGCAGCGCGGTGAAGGTTGCCTCGGTACCACCCGAGGTCAGCGTCCCACCCGCTTCAGCGGGAAAGCCGGCAAGATCGCACATCCAGCGCACGACCTGCTTTTCGATGACCGTGGCGACGGGGGACATCTCGAACACGGTCATCGAGTTGTTGAGAGCGGCGATCACCGACTCCATCCATATCGCCGCGGGCAGGGGCGCAGACACCTGATGACCGAGATAGTGCGGGTGGTAGAGCCAGGTGGAATCCGGAATCACATCACGGGCGACTCGTTCCACTACTTCGGTTAATGCCCGCCCTTCCTGGGGCAGCGACTCCCGGAAGTTCTCTGCAAGCTGCTGCGGTGTGCGGGACGTGCCTACGAATTCCCCAGCGTCGCGGGAGCGAGCCAGATACTCGCTCGCGATTATCATGAACGCCGCGCCCGCCTCCGGCGTCATGTCGCGCTCAATTTCCGCGAGCAACGAAGGAATCATTACTCTGCGTCGAGCACTTCACGCACGGCACGCCCGATCACATCGACCGTGAACGGTTTCTGCAGCAGCCGCGCGCCCGCCGGCAGACCGCGACTGCGGGTGACTTCCTCGGCATATCCGGACATGTAGAGCACTCGCATTGCCGGACGCGTGACAGAGAGGCGCTCGGCAACTTCCCGCCCATTCATGCGCGGCATCACCATGTCGGTGACGAGCAGGTGGATGACGTGCTCGTACGTCTCGGAGACGCGCAGCCCCTCTTCACCGTTCACCGCTTCGAGCAACGCGTAACCATTGTCTTCGAGGGCATAGCGAACGAGTCGTCGCACCGCTTCATCATCCTCCACCAGCAGGATCGTCTCTGTCCCGCGTGGCAACGAAACACCGGCCCGGCGCGGTCGCTCCGGTGTCGTCGTTCCTTTCACCATCGGCAAGGCAATGCTGAACGTCGCTCCCGCACCCGGCGAGCTCGTCACATCGATGGAGCCTCCGCTTTGCGTCACGATGCCGTACACTGTTGCCAGCCCCAGTCCCGTACCCGTGCCGACTTCCTTGGTGGTGAAAAAGGGCTCGAACAGACGCGCCTTCGTCTCGGCATTCATCCCCGTGCCGGTGTCTTTCACCGTCAGCAACACAACGCTGCCCGGATTTGCACCGCCCG
>JACCRL010000193.1 GCA_013813605.1 Gemmatimonadaceae bacterium | reverse complement strand
ACTTCGGACAGCTTTCCGAATCCCGTCGTCACTCCGTAAACCACCTCGTTGCGGCCGACAATGTCTGCGACTACACCGCGCGTCCGCTCCATCCTTTTCCGCGCCTTCCTGGCGAGGCTGACGCGGCGCCGATCCACTGCGACAGCGTATGCATCTTCGATCGTCAGCGAATTTCCGTCGATGACGAGATCACTGCTCAACGCGGACCCCCGCCCGGCCGCTTCTTATCCTTTCCGCTCTTCCCGGCGCGCTTGCCGTCCGAACCGGTCGCAACCTGCACCAGAGCGCGCGCCGTTCGATCCCACCGCCACCCGCCTTCGCGCGGCTGTATCTCCACGCCGCCGATCCAGCGCGCCGTGGCGTTGATGCGCTGCCAGTCGAGGCGGCCGGCGAGCACATCGCGCCCCACATCGGTGACGGCGAGCTCCCCGGGGTGGAATGACCCGGCGTCGGTCGGGTTCGGCACCGTGAATCGGGCTCCGTCCGTCCAGGTCACGAGCGGGCGTTCGCCCGCGCTGAGGCGCTCGAGGTGCCAGTAAAAAACGGTATCGCCGAGGAAGATGCTTTCCTCCTTTCTCGCGACCTCCATGAATGCCGACACAGGCGTCGCATGGCCGGCTTCGACGGCAGTCAACGTCTCGGCTTCGACCCGGGAGAGACCATGCTCAACAGCAGGATATTCCTGCATCAACCTCCTGAGGGCGGGAGCGAGGTACCGTAGTGCCGAGGTATCCTCTGCCAGTATTCTGGCCATCCCCGCTGGGTCGCTCGAGCCGAAAGCCATCCACGCGCGAGCGCCCAGCTCGAGTTGCGCGGCAGAGACCGGCGCCCTCTTACCCTGATGCTCGCGGATTGCAGCCGGCGACAGCGGAGGGATGTATCCGTCCACCTGCACGAGCGACAGCTTTTGCCCCTTGCGGCGGTCGGAGGCGAAGAAATGGAGGAGCTGGAGGAGCTGGAGCTGATCGTAGAGATCGTCCTCGAACCACAGGACAACCTCGTCTTTTTCCGCGCGCTCGGTTATCGCGCGGTCCCGCTCGGCAAATTGACCTCTCACATACTCAAACTCGCCCCAGCCCCGCTCGGCGATGAATCTCGCTCTCTCCTCGCTAAGCTCCTCGAGGGGCAGCGCAGCGTTGACCGGACCTTCGTGCAGGACGTCGCGCCAGGGGATAGTGTCGCCTGTCACGCCCGCCGCGCGCATCGCACCCACCGCGATGTCGCCATTCGTGATGTTGAGCCGCCGTGTCAAAGCGTCAGCGAGTCAAGGGGCGGTATGTCTGCTTGTCATAGTTGAATTTTAGGTCGGGCTGAGCGTTGAGGGCAATGAAGAAGTTGAAGGCGAAGTTGCCATTGGGAGCCTGATTGAACGCGAAAATGGCACGCCAATCGTGCAGCTCCCGTTGCAGCGTCACGGAGTGGCTGCCGAACTTCTTCGCCTGGAAGTCGTAGTTCGTCCCCCACTGCCCCGACCACTTCGGCGTGATGTTGAAGCTCATTTGCGTCTGCAGATTGTCGCGGGCAGGCGTCTGGATGAACGGGCCGCCCGCCGTCGTGCGCGTGATCGGCACCGTACCCGTCGAGTTCAACCCTTCCGCCTCGAGGCACTGCTGGTACTGCAGCGGATTCACCTGAAATCCAAGGCAGCGGCTGGCGGGGTCCTCGATGATGATGATGCCGTTCCCCGTCGGCGGACGCTGGCGCTGCGAGCTGAAGGTGAACTGGGCCTGCCAGCTTTCGGTCTGAGGGACCGCGTACTGCCGGTTGCGGACATAGCTACCCGCCACCGGAGTGGAGGCGATGCGCTGCGCCATCGCATCGTCCGGGCTTGTCTCCACCCGTTCCATCTGTGGCGAGCCCTGCGGAACGGCGCGGCCGAAGACCCGGTTGAGCGCGCCGAAAATGCCCGACTGCCCATTCAGCGAGAACGACACATCCATTCGCTCACGGAAGGGTTTGAAACGCGCGCTGTCGCTGAGAACGTTCCCCTGGTAAAGAGAGTACTGCACGCCGGCGCGAAATCCGGGTATCAGCTCCGAGGTGACATCATACCCGAACGCGTCGGTGACGAATCCGGAGCCCCCGGTCTTGCGCGCTCTCTCGAAGTCATAGGATAGCGGCGTGAAGTTCATTGCCAGCACGCGTAGCTTGGTCGCTTCCGCCGTCGCCGAGGTGTCGGAGTTTCGGAGCTTCGCCTCGAGGGCATGCGATACTGTAAGCGTGATGCGGTTTTGCGCCAGCGAGCCGAGGTAGTTGGAGGGACTCTGATTCAAGGCCCGCAGAAATTCGCTGCTTACCTTTGCGGGCGGTGCGAAATCGTATGACACCACCGGCGTGAGGGAGTGACGGAACCGCGTCACCGGCCCGAACCCCGGGAAGAGCGCGAACAAGGTCGGCGACATGCCGATTCCCGACACCAGCCGCTTGGACTGCCGCACAAAGCGTCCGCCACTCTGCTCGGTCCTGACCAGAAAGCCATGCGGGTCCACGTTCTGGAGCGACGCGTGCGGCGACAGGTTGAACGTCCCGTGCAGAAAGCTCGGCAGGCTGAAGCTCGTTTGCCAGTCGACCTCGGTGCTGAACGTGCGCGCGAAGACGCGCGTGCTGCGCCTGGACGTGTCGTTCTGGTCGAGGACTACGATCGAGGCCGGGGCGTTGAACTCCTGGTCGCGGTACGTGAAGGAGTTCTCCCATGAGATCCCGCGGATCTTGACCGGTGTGCTGAACCGCGCGTCGGTGTTGCGGATGTCGCGCTTGAGACGGACGCTATCCACTACGCCGTTGCCACGGTCGAGAAATCGGAACGCGAATTCTCCCGCCTGGTCGATGTTGAAGCGCTGGTCGTTGTTGAAGCTGAGCGAGGGCGTCCATTCGAGCCAGGGACGGAGGCTAAGCGTCGGCGTCGAGATGCTGAGGTTCGGAAAGTTCTGCGCGACTTCGTTGCGCCCCGGATACTGTGTGCGAGTGCCCCCGACGCTGAAGCTGGCCGGCCCGACCTTCGTGTCGTACTTCAGGTCGGAGCGAATCGTGGCAAGCACCTGGCGCGGATCGAATGTCGTGCGCCGCTGAATCGTAGTGTTGGTGACGTAGTTGAGATTCGCCGCGAAGTGGGTGGACTGCGAGAAATCCTGGCTGTGGAAGAGGGACACCGCCGTATTGGTCGTACCGTCGCGTTGTGAGTGGTGCGTCGTTGCAAGCCGGCCGGTCAGGAACCGGTCGAGCCACCGGTAACGCCATTCCCCGTTGAAGCGCACCCAGCCCGGGTCTCCGTCGGTCGGTCGCGATCCGCTCCGCCAATCCATGGACACCTGGCCGTCCATGTATTCGCTCAATGCGAAGTAGTAGCCGAGGTTCTCGGCGTGGCGGCGATAGGACGGGCTGTTGCGAAAGAGCTCGCTGACGCCGAAGCGTGGCGTCAGTATGCCGCTCCGGCGGCCCGAGCGCATGTCCTGGAAGATGAAGGGCAGCCACATCACCGGCACTTCGCCTATGTACAGCACTGCCGGTCTCGCCACGAGCAGGTTCTTCGAGACGAGCTTGATCTCCTTCGCCCTGAAGTGATAGTCGGGTATCGAATCGTCACAGCTGGTGATCGATCCGTCGCGGGCATAGAAGGCGGTCTGGTTCCCGCGTGATGTGTCGCTGACGAACGATGCCACTGCCCCGCGCACGTACCACTTCTCGCCACTCTCGACCGCGGTGCTGATGTCCGTCACCGATCCACGGCGCGATTCGACGTTGTACGTCATGCGACCGCGGGCAACGACATCCGAGTTTCCCTGCGAAGGGTCACGCAGGATGAGCGTGTCGCCGAGGGCAAGAACCCGTTTCGTCGAGTCGTTGTAAACGATGGTGTCGCCCACGAGGATCGTCGGCTCCCGGCCAACCGCTGCCGGATCGCCGACGAGGTAGAGCGTCCGCGTAGCCGCATCGTACCTGACTCTTTGCCCCTGGTAGCGCGTTGCAGAGTACCCCGCGCGCGCCATCAGCGCCCGCATCACCGAATCCGGCTCGGCCCATTTGATGATCTCGCGCGCGCGGGTCGAATCCTTCGCCAGCGAGTCGGCCAGCGTGGTGTCGCGGACGACGCGGATGCCATCGCGTGCAGGAGGCGGAATGCGGCCGGGAAGCTGCGCCGCTGCCGTTCCCGTCACCGCGATCAGCGCGAGCAGGATCCCGAAGAGGCTGCGAATCGGTGGCGCCACGGGCGTCGCGCGCGCGGCCTCACGAGCCTCGGCAGCCTCTTCCGCTTCCAGCCTTTCCGCACGCTTCCTTTTCTTGCGCTCAATGACCATCGAGAGCACGACACTGATCTCGTACAGGATGTAGAGCGGAATCGCCAGCGCGAACATTGAGTAGGGGTCGGCACCCGGAGTGATGAACGCGGAGACGATCACGCAGATGATGACCGCGTGCCGGCGGTACTTCGCAAGAAATGCGGGCGTAACGATACCAAGGGCGGTCAACGCCAGCACCGCGATCGGCACCTCGAACACGAGCCCGAAAGCGAGACACATGCTGATGGCGAAATTGAAATACTCCGACGCGGAAATCATCGGCGTCAGCGACGTCGACTCGAGCCCCATCAGGAATTTCAGCGTCAGCGGAAGCACTACGAAAAAGCTGAGCGAGACGCCGGCGAGAAACAGCACCACCATTCCGGCGATGACCGGTATGATGACTTTCTTCTCGTGCTTGTAGAGAGCCGGCGAGAGAAATCCCCAGATCTGGCCAGCGATCACCGGCAGGGCGAGGAGGATACCCAGCACCAGCGACGCATTGAGGAGAATGCGGAATGAGGTGCCGGGGTGCGTATAGATGAGCGTCTTGCCGTTCAGATACGGCAGGATCGGCCGCTGCAGGACCCTGATGATGTCGAGATGGGAGAGCAGAAAGAAACCGGCGATGATGCCAAGCACGACCGAACCCACGATCCAGAAGAGCCTCCGGCGCAGCTCGTCCAGATGGTCGAGAAAGGGCATCTCATTCGGAATCGTCACCATCCGGAAGCCTGTTCCTAGCGCGTTGACTGGAGGCGCTCTTCAGCGAGCGCCGCTTCGTCGGAGCGGGGGAAGCGCCGCACCAGATCCTGAAGTAACCGGCGCGATTCAGTGCGCCTGCCGGCTGACGCGAGATGAAGCGCCCGCTTGTACAGCGCCGTCGGGATGCGCCGCGACGACGGGAATCGCGTAACGAGTGAGGCATAGGATGAATCGGCGGCAGCCGGCTTTCCCTCCGCCGCAAACGCCTGCGCCGTATAGAACAGCGCTTCGGGCGCGAACTCTGACTCGGGATAACGTGACATCAGGTCGGCGAACGCCGTCCGCGCCGCGGCGTTGCTTCCGCGCAGCAACTGCTCACGACCCACCTGCAGCAGCTGTGCGGGCCCGGGCCTTGGCGCTGGTGCCGCGGTGGTCCTCCCCGGCTCGGCAACCGTCTCGGGCTGGCGTGCAGTCTCCTCGATCGTCGCTTTCATCTCGCGCAGCCTCCGCTCGCTCTGCCCGCCAAGATCCTGGAGCTGCGTTATGTCCTGCCTGAGCGCTGAGACCTCTGTCTCCGAAGTCGAGCGAAGGGAGTTAATGCGGGAGTTCAGCGCGGAAATCGAATCGGTTAGAGCGCGCAACGAACGGCTGATATCGTTGAGCTGCAGCCGCCGCGCGGAGTCAGCCGAAATTCCGCTCGCGCGCAGCTCGCTCACCTCGCTCTGCACTTTCAGCAGGTCTGCGTTGGACGCGTAGCAGCCGCTGAGCAGAACGGCCAGCGAACCGCATCGAAAGAATTTGTTCATTGCGAAGTCCTGGTCGTGTCAGCCGCGCCCAGCATCGGCGACCATGCCGCAAGCCGGGCGCCGCGATCGTGCGTCAGCTGCCGGAACCTCCCCGACTCGGTGTCGAGTACCCAGAGCTGCTTTGTGCCCCCGCGCGTTGATGCGAAGACGAGATGCCTGCCGTCCGGCGCCCACGAAGGATCTTCATTCTCCCCTTCGCTCGTCAGCTGGCGCGGAATCCGATCGCGCAGATCCACCTTCCAGATCTGGAAATCGCCGTTCTGCTGCTGGTAAGCAATCGCACGACCGTCGGGCGACCAGTCCGGGCTCGTCCGGTAGCTCCTGACACCCAGATCGTACTCCGTGAGCAGCTGAAGGTTCGTGCCGTCGGAATCCATAATATAAACCTGCGGCCTCCCCGACCGGCCCGACGTAAACGCGATCTGCCGGCCGTCAGGACTGAACGTCGGCGACGTGTTGTCGCTGCCGCGGCCGACGGTTAGGCGCCGCAGTCCGCCTGAGTCCGGATCGGCCAGCACCAGGTCAGCTCCCTCGCCAAAACCGTGTGCAAAGACGACCGAGCTTCCCGCAGGATGGAAAACCGGCGTGATATTCAGTCCCGGCGGCGTGCGCGCGATTCGGCGCGTGCGTCCCGTCGCCAGGTCGAGCTCCGCGATCTGGGTGCCGGTATTTCCCAGGATTGAGAAAACAATCGACCGGCCGGTGGGGGACCAGGCCGGGGACAGTGCCCCACGCCCGGCTGTCACGGCGCGCGACTCGGCGCCGTCGCTATCGATGAGTCTGAGCGTGCCACCGCTGACATATGCAATGCGGCTTTGTGCGATGCCCCGTTTCCCGAGAATCCATTTTTCGATTTCGTCGGAAATGCCGTGCACAGCGAATCGCCAGTTT
>JACCRL010000161.1 GCA_013813605.1 Gemmatimonadaceae bacterium | reverse complement strand
ACCCCTCGGGTGAGCCCTTTCCCTTACCCATGCGGGTCTCGGCGGGCTTCTTCGTGATCGGCTTGTCGGGGAAAATCCTGATCCAGACCTTTCCGCCGCGCTTGATGTGGCGCGTGAGCGCGACACGGGCAGCCTCGATCTGGCGGTTCGTAACCCAGCCGGGCTCGAGCGCCTGCAGACCGTAATGCCCGAACGACACCTTTGCGCCGCGGGTGGCGAGGCCCCTCGTCCGGCCCTTGAACATCTTCCTGAACTTTACGCGCTTTGGACTCAGCATTTCTAATGTCTCCTAGGCGCCGGTCGAGTAAGTCTTGCCGCGGCGGTCTTCCACGATCTCGCCCTTGAAGATCCAGACCTTCACACCGATGGTGCCGAAGGTGGTCTTCGCCGTCGACGTCGCGTAGTCGATGTCGGCACGCAGCGTGTGCAGAGGCACACGACCCTCGTGGTAACCCTCGACGCGCGCGATCTCGGCGCCGCCCAGACGGCCGCCGCACTTGATCTTGATGCCGCCCGCACCCATGCGCATCGCGCTCTGCACCGCGCGCTTCATGGCGCGGCGGAACGAGATGCGCTGGGCGAGCTGATTCGCGATGTTGTCGGCCACGAGCTGCGCCTCGATCTCCGGGCGCTTGATCTCCTCGACGTTGATGCCGACTTCCTTGCCGCTCAGCTTGGTGAGCTCGTCGCGGAGCTGGTCGACTTCAGCGCCCTTCTTGCCGATGACGACGCCCGGACGACCGGTGTGAATCGTAACCACGACCTTGCCCGGCTTCCGCTCGATGCGGATGTCGGCGATGGCGGCGTGACCGAGCCGCGCCTTCAGGTACTTCCTGAGAAGCTCGTCCTCGCGCAGCAGTGCCGGGAAATCGCGGTTGGCATACCACGTCGATCTCCACGTCTTCGAGATTCCGAGACGGAACCCGATTGGATGTGTCTTCTGACCCATTAGCGCTTCTTCCCCTCGCGTGCTTCGAGCACGATCTCCACGTGGCTGGTTCTCTTCCTGATCGGTGTTGCGCGTCCCTGCGCGGCCGGCATGAAGCGGCGGAGCGCCGGGCCTTCGTTCACTATCGCGGTCTTGATGTACAGCGTATCGACGTCGATCGACTCGTTGCCTTCGCGCGCCTTGAACTCGGCGTTCGCGACGGCGGAGTTGAGCACCTTCTCGATCTGCTTCGCCGCGTGTTTCTTGGAGAACTTCAGCAGTCCGAGTGCCTCGTTCACATCCTTGCCGCGGATCTGGTCGATCACCAGGCGCATCTTGTATGGCGACTGACGCGCAGTCCGCTGTATGGCGCTGGATACTCCCTTGCGCTCGGCGGCGTGGCGTTCAGCGCGAAGTCTGCTTCTTTCGCTCACTTACCTGCCCCCCGGACCTTTCGGAGCCGTCGGAACGCCGCCCGCCTTCTTGTCGGCGGGCTTGCCCTGGCCGGTGTGGCCGCGGAACAAACGCGTCGGCGCGAACTCGCCGAGCTTGTGCCCGACCATGTTCTCGGTGACGTACACGGGAATGAACTTGTTGCCGTTGTGCACGGCGAAGGTGTGACCGACGAAGTCCGGGATGACCGTGCTCGAGCGAGCCCACGTCTTGATGACGCGCTTCTCGTTCTTGCCGTTCATCGTGGAGACTTTCGTCGCCAGTGCGTCCTGAACGTATGCACCCTTTTTAACGCTGCGTGCCATATCCGATTCTCAGAGTTGAATTCGCTTGATTACTGCGTTGCCTTGCCGCGCTTCCGTCCGCGGACGATCAGGCGCTGCGATGGCTTGTTCCTGTTACGCGTCTTCACGCCTTCCTTGTTGCCCCACTTGTCCACGACGTTGCGCCCGCCGCGCGTACGACCACCGTGCGGGTGGTCGACCGGGTTCATGACTTCGCCGCGAACCTTTGGCCGCTTGCCCTGCCAGCGGCTCTTGCCCGCCTTTCCCGCCGACAGCAGCTCGTGCTCGGCGTTGCCGACCTCGCCGACGGTCGCGAGGCACTTGCCGTGCACCAGACGCATCTCGGTAGAGGCCATGCGCAGCGTGACGTAGTCGCCTTCCTTGGCGACCACTTCGAGCGAGGTTCCGGCCGACCGCGCCATCTGCCCACCCTTGCCCGGCTTCAGCTCGACGTTGTGCACGTC
>JACCRL010000147.1 GCA_013813605.1 Gemmatimonadaceae bacterium | reverse complement strand
CGGCGAAAATGGATTTCCGCGCCGCGCTGCCGGTGACTGGGCAGACGTATACGCGAAAGCTTGATGCCGGCGTGCTGGCCGTCGTTGCCGGCGTTGCCGCATCGGCCGGCAAGTTCAGCAGCGATGTGAGAATGCTGCAGTCCTTCGGCGAGGTCGAAGAACCGTTCGAGGCCGACCAGATCGGATCTTCGGCAATGGCGTACAAGCGAAACCCGATGCGTTCCGAGCGCATCGCATCGCTGGCCCGGTTCGTCATCTCCCTCGAGGGAAACGCGAACAGCACGCACGCGGTGCAGTACTTCGAGCGAACGCTCGACGACAGCGCGAACCGGCGCCTCGTCATCCCGGAAAGCTTCCTCGCCGCTGATGCGATCCTCATCCTGGTGGCTAACGTCGCATCAGGCCTCGAAGTGCACCGCGACGTGATCCGGCAGCGTCTCGATAAAGAGATGCCCTTCATGGCGACCGAGCACATCCTCGTCCGCGCCGTCAAGGGCGGGGCCGACCGCCAGGAGGCGCACGAGATCATCCGCCGACACAGCATGGACGCGGCGAAGGCGCTGAAGGGTGGCGGAGCGCGGAACGACCTGCTCGACCGCCTCGCGAAGGAGAAAGCGCTCGGCCTCTCGAAGCGCGACATCGAGGGAGAGACCGACCCGGCGAAGTTTACCGGCCGCGCTTCCCGGCAGGTTGATGAGTTCCTGAAGGAAGTCGTGCGCCCGTTGCTCGCTGGTTCGGCGCAGGGGCAGGCTGAGGAGATCCGCGTCTGATGCTCATGGAGGCGAGCTCGCTTCCGCTGACCCCCTTCCGCCGCGGCAAAGTTCGCGACGTATACGAGGTGGACGATGAGCGGCTGCTGCTCGTCGCCACGGATCGGGTAAGCGCCTTTGATGTCGTGATGGCGGAGACCGTTCCTCATAAAGGAGCCGTCCTCACGCAGCTGACCGCCTGGTGGCTGCGCCGTCTCGAGCCCGCCATCAGGCATCACATGCTCTCCGCGGACACGGACGAGATCGTGCGCGAAATCCCGGAGCTGCTTCCGCATGCGACGGAGCTCCGCGGGCGGGCAATGCTTTGCCGGAGGACGGGTGTCTTCCCCGTTGAATGCGTCGTTCGCGGCTATCTCGCCGGCTCCGCGTGGAAGGAATATCGGGGGAGTGGCACGCTCGCCGGGGAGCCGCTCCCCCCGGGGCTCCGCGAATCCGACCGCTTCGATCCGCCGCTGTTCAGTCCGGCGACCAAAGCAGATGAGGGCCACGACGAGAACATCGCGCCTGACGTCGTGGCGGGAATCATCGGCGAGAGCGCGGCAGGTGAGCTGCGGTCTCTATCGCTCAGGATCTACGAAATGGGCCGCGCTGTCGCGGCCGAGCGCGGGATAATCATCGCTGATACGAAGTTCGAGTTCGGTAAGCTTCCAGCGGGATCACGCGCAGCTGGACGCGTTATATTGGTGGATGAAGTTCTCACTCCGGACAGCTCCCGATTCTGGCCGGCAGACTCCTACGAGCCCGGCCGGGCTCAGGCGAGCTTCGACAAGCAGCCGCTGCGCGATTATCTCGACGGTGAGCGCCGCGCGGGCCGTTGGGACGGAAACGCTCCCCCGCCGCAACTTCCTGCCAGGGTGATCGATGCCACTAGCAGCCGTTACCTCGAGATCTTCCGCCGGCTGACCGGCGAATCTCTCTTAACAGACCAGACGACATGAACTTCGCCCGCGAGGGACTCCTCTTCATCGCCATCGCCGCGGTCATCGCCGCGGGTGCATTCGCCTTCGCAATCTCACGGCGCTCGTGGGCCCTGTGGCTCGTCGCGTTCGTGCTGCTTCTCCTTGCCCTTTGGGTCGCCTATTTCTTTCGCGACCCCGAGCGTGCCGGTGAGCGCGGGGTATCGCTCGTCGTTGCGCCCGCGGATGGCAAGCTGATCATGATCACCGAGGTTGACGAGCCGTCGTTCATCAAGGGTCGCGCCGTACGCCTTTCCATTTTCATGAACGTCTTCAACGTCCACGTGAACCGCTATCCGGTTGATGGGACCGTGCAGCACGTGCACTACAACAAGGGCAAATTTCTCAATGCCGCCGCGGAGAAATCGAGTCTCGAGAACGAGCAGATGTCCGTCGGTCTCGAGTCTGCGGGGGGCCGCATGCTGGTGCGGCAGATCGCAGGATTGATCGCCCGGCGCATCGTCACCTACAGCAAGGTCGGCGACAAGGTGAAGCAGGGCGAGCGAATGGGAATCATTCGCTTCGGGTCGCGCGTCGACGTCTTCATTCCCGTCGGAGCCTCAATCCGCGCCAAGCTCGGGGACATCACCACGGCCGGGGTCACGGTGCTGGCCGACTTGCCTCGTTGATGCAGCAGCCGGATCGCATCAGGTCACGCCACTCGGGACGAGGACGCGCCCGGCGCGGCGTCGTCATCCTCCCGAACGGGTTCACGCTCGCCAACCTGTTCTTCGGCGTTTTTGCCATCGTCGCGGCGTCAAGACGGGAGTTCGACACTGCCGGTCTCTACGTCGTGCTGGGCGGCATCTGCGATGCGCTCGATGGCCGCGTCGCGCGCGCAACTGGCACCGGATCGCGCTTCGGGTCGGAGCTTGACTCGCTCGTAGACGCGATTTCTTTCGGTCTCGCCCCGGCGATGATCATGTACTTCGCCGTTCTCAACCTGAACGGCTGGGACTGGATGTTCGCGTTCCTCTTTACCGCGTGCGCCGTGATACGGCTGGCGCGATTCAACGTCGAGCAGGCGGGGCGCGCGAAGAAGTACTTCCACGGCCTCCCGAGCCCGGCCGCGGGGATGACGCTCGCGACCTACTACTGGTTCAGCCAGACTCCGCTCTACAACCAGACCATACTCGGCGATCTCAACTGGACCGTCGGCATGCGCGGCCTGATGCTGACGCTGGCGTTCCTGATGATCAGCAACGTTTCATATCCGGCCGTTCCAACGGTCGGGTTCCGCAAGCTCAGCGAGATACTCGGCACCCTCGTCGTCATCGCGACGTTCCTCGGCGTTCTTTTCCTGAGGAAAGAGTTTTACTTCCCCGCGCTCGTGCTTTACGTCCTTTACGGGCTCGCCAAGACGGTGCTGTTCGGCCTGCTCGACAAGCGGCCGCGGCGTGATTC